>DATBEX010000185.1:0-13391 GCA_036558805.1 Candidatus Udaeobacter sp. | reverse complement strand
GGAACCTCCCGACCGCTCGTTTCAAGTTCGTGCACAATCTGGTCCACTGTGTCTTCCAAGGTCATAAGACTGGTGGAGCGTTTTTCGAAAGCTTTCGCGATGCTGCCTGCAAGTTTGCGCCGATCAAATGGTTCATGGGTTCTGTCACGTTTCACCACGCGCAAATCGGAGCGCTCGATTTCTTCGTATGTAGTAAAGCGATATTTGCATTTCAGACATTCGCGGCGACGACGAATACTCGAACTATCCCGCGATTGACGGGAATCGATGACTTTGTCATCACGAGACCCGCACTTGGGGCAACGCATAGTATGAGAATCGCAATTACCACACTATCTATTGTGGTGTCAACGCTTCTTTGATTGTTTGTACGGGTTAATGGATCGGTAAGAAAACGATTCCTCTTCTCACAGCTTTGTAACGAGCAGTTATGCGAACGCTCCGCAATTGACGCAACGCCTTAGCAACGATACACGCATTCGAAATGCAAAAACGCCCGGCGCGCAGCGCTCACTATGGTCCCTGGCTGGTTGGTCTCGGGGCTGCACTATGGGGGACTGAGAGCGCGTGGCGTATCCCACTCAATGAGTTGTTCGATGCCAAGGTAATTGTGTTTTGGGAACATGTGCTCATTTTGATCATGTTTCTACCGATCTTAATCCCGCGTCTAAAGGAGATTCCGAAAATCCGCCTACGCACATGGGGATTTCTTTTGTTCTCAGGGTTCGCCGGCTCTGCTGTCGGAACGATTTTCTTTACGCTGGCACTAAAGTACGGAAACCCGACCGTGGTGAATGTCGTTTTAAATATTCAGCCCGTCATCTCAACTATTGGCGCATTCTTGCTTTTCGGTGACAGGCTCGCACATCGCTTCTTCTTTTACGCTGCTACCGCTGTTGTCGCCGGAATCTTCGTTTCTGTCACGCACCCGACCATGATCGGTGTCTCTTTTGAGCGCGCGGGCCTCAATCTTGGTTCGGGATACGCGCTCATCTGTGCACTTTTCTGGGGACTATCGACGGTTGCCGGCCGTGGGGTGATGACCGGCATGTCACTTCGACTTGCGTCGGGTATGCGGATTGTCGTCGGTCTCGCCTGTATGACATTGATTCTTCTCGCCTATGGCAAACTTCACGGTGCGGCACTTTGGCCGGAGACGGCGCAGGCACACGCTGGTAAGGCGATCGTCCTGCTTTTGTGCTTGGCGTCGATCTCAGGCGGGATTCCACTCCTGATTTATTTTCAAGGATTGCATCTTACGCGCGCATCGACCGCCGGTTATTTTGAAATGATGCAAACCCTCGCGGCGGTGTGCATCACATGGGGAATCTTCGGCGCAACACTTCACGCGCACCAAGTCATCGCTGCGATGGTCCTGATCGCCGCGGTCGCGATGGTGCATCACGTGCAACAGCGGGTTGAACCTGCAGGTGAGCACGCTGCGAAAGATTCCAATCAGGGCGGGATTACCCAGTAATCAGCCTTACTTCCGTTGTACTTTAAAAGGTGTCGTTTTGCGGCCGGATAATCATCGCGGATCAGCCAATACAAATCTTCCAGCACCGGTCTCTCAAGAAAGAGACGATGCTTTCTAAGAAAGTCCTTTTTTGGGGAGAAAGAGACATCGACTAGATCAATCTTCCCTGGAAGCTGTCTGTCGTAATAGAGAAAGGTCTGAATCTCGTCCAGATTTGTGTCAGGCGAGAATCGCTCCGGCAGCCCGATCGAATCGACGTTGTACAAGAGTTTTCCCAGCAACAGGGCGTTATCGTCTGATGTGACGTAGATCGTTAGCCGGTTGACCAACGCTTGCAATGCAGATTTAAAGTTTCGGTCGAATTCTTCTCTATCCACATTAGGAGCAACAAATATGACGTGATCCAATTTCAGGTTCCTGGCATTTGCCGCGCCGTATAACCTTTGCAGCGCCAGACATGCCAGTCTGCAACCAAGACTGTGCGCGATGACGATGATTTTTGGCGGCTTGACTTCGTTGTTTATTATTTCCAGCAGGTCCACCAGGTCCTTTGTGGAACGAGAAATCTGATCCACGTCGCGCGCATAGCCGAGAACAGATTCGCTACTCGCCCAATCGAACGTCACAACATTCGCGTCGATGTTTAGATCGCGCGCGACCTGTGCGCAATGCGTCGTGCTGAGCAAAAATGTGGCCTGGTAGCCATGGATCCAAATGACTAAAGGTTTTCCGGATTGAGACTGAAGGAATTCGAGAAACGCGGGGTAGGGAATGGATTCCACTTTCTTGATCGCACCAGTGCCGAGCGGCGAACCGGCCCGTTCATGTTCCGACACCTGAACCTTTACCAGGCCGTACGAAAGTTTTCCCGCGTATTCACCAAGGTAGGTGACATTCCCTTCCGCGAGCGGTCCCGCTTTCCTGTCAGTGACATAGCCGATTGTCTCGTCAAAATTTCGGCTAACCGTAAACGGCCGGACTCTTCCTTGCAGAAGCCGCGTCAGACCTGCACCGAGATGTGAAGGAATTGGGAAATAAGAAGCTGTGACCAACCCCAGTATGAAACAGAGCGCTGCAAGAAGAACGACGAGAGGAGTCTTTTTTCGCACGAGTGAATTTTATTTTGCGTGGTGCTCGTGTGAAGCACAAGTGGCCCCTGGCTCCTTCATGCGCCGGAGCGATCGTGACCCAGCAGGCTAACTGACCTTTGCTTCCTTTGATTCTACGTCGTGCGCGGGTCTCTCCGGGAATTCGAAACCGACTTTTCCTTCTTCCAATTTCAAGTAGGCGGAAAACGGGCGTCCTCGTTTTGAGATGAAGCCGTCAATGAGGTCAGTTTTCCCCGTAGTCAGTAGCTTCTCCGCCTGCTCCTTTGCAATGTCTTTACCAAGGATTGTTTTGCTTAGCTTAAATTTGCATGGCTTTCGGTCCGCCTGAGAACGCTCACAGATATAGCTATTCTCAGTTTCAAAAATCCTCCCACCGCACTTTGGGCACTTCCCAAGCGCTTCTTTTCCTGAGAAATCGATCTTCGTGACAGGTTCTTTGGGCTTTCGCTCTTTTTTTGTCTTTGGCTCACGCTTTTCGAATTCGAAGCCTACGTCTTTCTTTTCAGTTACCACCAGAAACGCTTTGAAAGGCCTGCCTTTGCGGGAAATAAAGCGTGGCAGCAAATCGGTCCTGCCAAAATCGAGCAGCTTTTTCATCTGCTCCTGCTCTAGCGGTTGTTGCAAAATGACTTTTCCCGCACGGAAATTGCAAGTCTTGTTCGGTCCTGCTGAATTTTCACAGACGTAGCTCATTCCCACTTCAAACACGCGCCCGCCGCACTTTGGACACCTGCCAAGCGGCTCCTGTCCTGAGAAATCCACAGGTTGCGCGTCTCCGTTCTCCTGACCGTTAGGCCCGAAATCGAATTCGGCCTTGAAGTCATCGGTTAGCTTGAGGACGGCGGGAAAACGCTTGCCTTTCCTGCTGCGAAAGCCGTTCAAGGGCCCAACGTGCTTATCACGGACCAGTGTCTCAAACTCTTCGCGGCTCAGCAATCGGCCAGCGATGGTCTTCCAGATCGTAAAGTCGCATTCCTCGTTTGTACAGGTGAAACTTTTAAATCGCTCGGTAATGGGCGAACCGCACTTTGGACAGGTACCAAATGGTTCGCTGTCTGGCATATGATCGTCTGGATGAAAATGCTTCGCCTTGCCGACAATCTCCTCGGTCAAATGACGAATATCCCGCATGAATGCATCGCGCGTGAGCTTGCGATGCTCGATTTCACGCAAACGAAATTCCCATTCGCCAGTTAGCTCCGGACTGGTGAGCTCCGGCACCGCATTTTTCAAAAGGGTGATGGTTTGGATCGCCTTTGCCGTTGGCTGAAGTTCTTTGCCCTGGCGCGTCAGGTAATGGGCTGAAATCAAAGTCTCAATAATGGCTGCGCGGGTGGCCGGTGTACCGAGCCCTTTTTCCTTCATCGCATCGCGCAATTCCTCGTCGTCGACAAGTTTTCCGGCACTTTCCATCGCACTAAGGATGGTCGCTTCGCTGTAGCGAGCCGGCGGTCTTGTTTGATCGGTCTTGATGTCGATGCCGATTGTTGCGACGCGTTCGCCCTGGTTCACTAGTGGCAGGTTTTCTTCCGGTTTCTCACCGGCAGCGTCGCGGCCGTAAACTTCCAGCCATCCAGGAGCGACCATGATTTTTCCTTCGGTCTTGAACGGTTCGCCTTCTATCCGCGTTATCCTGGTCGTGTTTTCGTATTGAGCGGGCGGAAAGAACACGGCGACAAAGCGTTTGGTCACGAGATCGAAAACCTTGCGTTCGTAATCGTCGAGCGAGCCGGCGGAAGCGCCGGTTGGAATAATTGCAAAGTGATCGCCGACCTTTGCGTTGTTGAAGATACGTTTGTTTGGCTTAACCCAATTATTATCGAGCGCCTTTCGCGCGAAAGGATTATCGATCTTGGCCAGCGTCGATCTTACGGTCGGTAGATAATCCTCTGGCAGCGCGCGAGAGTCCGTGCGCGGGTAAGTGATGGCTTTGTGCTTTTCGTAAAGGGCCTGCGCAATTTGCAACGTGCGCTTGGCCGAAAAGCCAAAGCGATTGTTCGCCTCGCGCTGCAGGGTCGTCAGATCATATAATTGCGGTGCGACCTGCGTCGTCGGTTTCTTCTCTTCCAATTCGACGATTCCATTCTTCCCATCGCATTTGCGCTGAATGGCGTCTGCGATTTCGCGATGCCACAATCGTGGCGCGCTACGGTGCTCGTCCCAAAGTGAGCCATTGGCAGAGTCAAGTCGCTGCTCCGCGTCAGACACATTCAATTGAAGGCGGTCGAGCAGCCTCTGTGTTCGCTCAATTTCAGCCTCGTCTTTCCTAAATCCTTCATCGAACCATCGGCCCGCATAGTCACCCGCCGCGGCACGGAATTCGCCAATGATTTCGTGTAGCTCGCGCGGTTTGAACTCCTGAATCTTACTCTCGCGGTCAACAATGATTGTTAATGTCGGAGTCTGCACACGGCCAAGCGATGTCACCGTGCTGCCACGGCCGCCGCTGAGCCGCAACGTAAACGCGCGCGTTGCATTGATGCCGACAAGCCAGTCCGCTTCGTTGCGGCTCCGCGCCGCACTGGCCAGCGGTTGCATCTCAACGTCGCTGCGCAATCGGGCAAACCCTTCGCGAATTGCCTCGGGCGTCATCGATTGCAGCCAGAGACGTGTGATCGGTTTTTTTGTGCCCGCGTATTGAACGATATAACGAAAGATCAATTCGCCTTCGCGCCCGGCGTCGCATGCGTTGATGATTTCCGAGACATTTTTGTCTTTGATGAGCTTGCGAAGCACATTGACGCGGCTCCCCATTTTTTCTGCAGGCGCGAGTTCAAACTCGTCAGGCATGATGGGCAGTTTCTTCATGTCCCATTTGTCCTGCGCCTTCATGGACGCAGGTACCGCGAGTTCAAGCAAGTGGCCGACTGCCCACGAGATGATATATTTTTCACTCTCGTAGTAATCCTTGCCTTTTTTAAAGCCGCCCAGCGCCTTGGCGATGTCACCGGCAACCGACGGCTTCTCAGTAATTATGAGGGACTTGGACATGGGGGCTGGCAATCGAACCCACTTACGGGACTTTTGCAAGTGGGAGACGTTTTCTATGCGGTCACCCTCCTCGGGAAGGCCGCATAACACAATAGCTATCCCAGCTTTACAAAATATTTTCCGGGCAATTGTTTGACCAGACGTTTAAGTTCCAACCGCAACAATGTCGATGAAACTGCCGCGCTTGGCAGCTTTGTTTTCTCTGTGATTTCATCAATTGATGTCTCCGTCGCTTCGATGGCGTCGTAGATGCGACGCTCGTCCTCAGAAAGGGGCGGCAAGGGACGCACAGCTGCTTCAGCGGAGGGTTTTGCTTCAGGCAAAAGGATCTGCAGATCATCCAGGATATCGCTGGCATCCATCACCAGCTTCGCGCCTTGCTGGATCAGACGATTGGATCCCATCGCGCTCGGTGCGTTGATGTGGCCAGGGACGGCGTAAACCGATCTGCCTTGTTCGATGGCTTGCGATGCGGTGATGAGCGCCCCGCTATTCAAGCCCGCCTCCACCACAAGAATACCGTGACTCCAGCCGGAAATGATCCGATTGCGCATCGGGAAAGTTTGACGATCCGGTTCGATTTCCATCGAAAACTCCGACACGATCGCGCCATTTCCTGCTCGAATTTTTTCCGCTAGCGCAGCGTTCTCAGGCGGATAAAGCCTCGACAGTCCAGAGCCGATCACTGCAATTGTACGGCCTTTTGCGGCGAGTGCACCTTGATGCGCGGCGGTATCGATGCCACGCGCAAGTCCGCTGATTACAGTCAATCCCGCATAGGCGAGTTGATAAGCGAGTTTTTTTGCGGATTCGACGCCGTAATGCGTCGTACGCCGCGCACCGATGATACCGATTGCATGATGGTCGCGTTCTTGCAGTTCACCGGAAACGTAAAGGACAATGGGCGGTGCATGAATCTCGCGGAGTGATTTGGGGTATGACGGCGATTCCTGGGTGATTACTTCGGCCCCAAATTCGCGAATTCGGTCAAGTTCCGCGGTCAGGTCGACAATCGACTTCCAGTTGCTAATCTGATCGGCTACTTCACTCCCGATTCCTTCGACTGTTCGAAGTTCGTTGCGCTTTGCGGCGAGAATTTGTTGGGGCTGCCTGAATACCTCCAGCAGTTTTCGCAGTCGAACAGGCCCTACTGTTGGCAGCATATTGAGCGCGATACAGGCTTCCGTCGCGTTCATTGGTAAGGCGCAAGCTGGGCGCTCGCCCTGTTTCTAGAAGGGAATTTCGTCGTCGTCTGGCTCCGTTGCCTTTGCCGACTTTAGCGGCGCGGTTTTGCTCCCAGCACCTGTGGTTACTCGATCCTCTTCGGCGGTCTCGCTTGGCGCGCCCCCGGGACGGCCACCTAGCAACTGCATGCTTTCCCCAACGACACGAAGCTTGGTTCGCTTTTGGCCAGTTTGCTTGTCATCCCAGCTGTCCATTTGCAGACGGCCTTCGATAAAAACCGGTCTACCCTTCCTTAAATATTCGCCGGCGATCTCGGCCAGTCGCGCCCACAGCACAACGTCAACGAAAGTAACTTCTTCTCGTCTCTCTCCGCCTTCCGTTGTGTAAACGCGGTTAACCGCGATGCCTAGATCGCACACCGCACTGCCTTTGGGAGTATAACGGACTTCTGGATCGCGCGTGAGATTTCCAAGCAGAATGACTTTATTAAAGCTGGCCATTCCCGCCTTATAACCAACTCACTTTGCTTTCGCCATCTTTTTCGCGGGCTTTTCCTTCTTTTGCTCAACACGCTGGTAATTTTGCCGGTAAATCTCTGGGTCGAGTTTGAATTTCGAGCGCAGTTTCGCAATCGACTGCGGCTCAGCGTTGAAGACAAAGTTGACGTAGTATCCGGCGTTGAGCGGCCCTGCCGCGTAGGAGAACTGGCGCTTGTCCATTTTCTGCACCTGTTCGATCTGGGCGCCTTCTTGTTGGAATTCGGATTCCAATCGATCGATGACTTCCTTGACTGTGTCTTCTCGTCCTTGTGTGTTCAGCACCAGCAGAGCTTCGTAACGGTGTTTCATAGTTCTTCAGTTTTGTTGAAAATGTTCATCGCGGAAACGAGATCATTGTCAATCGCGCATTTCACCGCTTCCACAGCGCGATCAATTGTGGACCTAACAATTGGTTTTTCCTCGTCAAAGAAGCGGCTCAATACGTAATCGACTGATCCTGCAACCGGCGCCTCTCCGATTCCGATTCTGAGACGCGGGATTTCCTCGGTACCAAATTGCATAATGACAGATTCAAGACCGTTGTGGCCTCCTGATCCACCGCTGGCTCGCAATCTCAAACGGCCGAGCGGCAATGCCATATCATCAAGGACAACCAGAATCTCGGACGACCCGATCTTGTAAAACTGCGCTATTGCCACGAGCGGATAACCGCTGCGGTTCATGTAGCTTGTTGGTTTTGCCAGAAACACTTGTCCGCATTTCGCCAATAGTGCATCCCACTTCGTTGATTTCTCCCAAGTTGATCCGAATTGCGTGGCAAGTTGATCGGTTACCATGAAACCAATGTTGTGCCGGGTGGCTGCATATTCTGGTCCAGGATTTCCCAGTCCAGCAACCAGACGAATCTGTGGGGTTGGCTCTTCCACGTCGGCTCAATAGACGATCCGGTCTGTCCAGGAGCAGCATTCCTCGCAATCGCCAACCAGGGAGGCTACTTCTTTTGCTCTTTTTCCTTTGCAGCCGGCGTAGCGCCCGCAGCTTCACCCTCTTCCTTCTTCTCGGTGATCACTTCTGGTCCCGCTGCCGCAGCGGCTTCTGCCTCAACAGCGACTGGTTCTTCTTCGACTACTGGAGCCAGTACTGAAAATGCCGTCAAATCCGCTGGGACTTTTGCAGTAACTCCGGACGGCAGTTGAATGTCGCGTACGTGGATGGAATCACCGATGTTTAATTGCGAGACATCTACGGTAATTCGATCTGGCAAATCACGAGGCAGACACTCGATGGCGAGGGAGCGCAGGCTCTGCTCAAGCAGTCCGCCGAAAGTCTTGACGCCGACGGGCGTGCCGGTCGGTTCCAGAGGAACTTCCGCTTGAATGGTTTCATCCATCGAAATGGCATGAAAATCGACGTGAACGATTTCGCCGCCCACCGGTGAATGCTGCACCTCCTGTACGAGCGCTGCGCGATTCGATTTTTCACCCGCAATTTCAAGCTCAACCAACACGTTTTCGCCTGAGGCGTGACTCATCATGGTATTGATGTCGCGAGCGGCGACTTGCAAGGCCTGCGCCTTAACTTTTCCTCCGTAAATAACGGCTGGGATGACTCCCCGGGCTCGTAGCTTCTGCACGCTCGAGCGGCCCACGTTGGTACGTGGTTCTGCTTTTAGCTTAACCTGTTTTGCCATTTGTTTCGTTTTCTATGTTAAACAGCGACGAGACAGACTCGTCATTATGAATCCGCTTGATGCCTTCTCCGAGAAGCTCGGAAATGCATAGCACCGTCGTCTTAAACCCCTTCACGGTGCGCACCGGCGTGCTGTTGGTAGTCACTAATTCCGCAATTTGAGACTTTTGCAAACGCTCAATAGCAATATCGACGAGAACTGCGTGCGAGACGCCAGCGTAAATTTTCTTCGCGCCGCGTTTTTTCAAGAGCTCCGCTGCTGAAGTCAAAGTGCCAGCCGTCTCGGTAAGGTCATCAACCAGAAGAACGTCGCGTCCTTCTACTTCGCCGATGAGATATAATGCTTCGGTCTCCGTCGCGCTTCGGCGCTCCTTCGCCACAATCGCAAGATTCGCGTGCAACGCCTCGGCATAAGCTGAAGCCATTTTGAGTCCGCCCAAATCCGGGGAAACGACCGTCGTTTTTCCCTTAAGCGCTTTTCGCAAATGTTTGATCAAAACCGGGAGCGAATACAGATGATCGACCGGGATGTCGAAGAATCCCTGCACCTGTTGGGCGTGAAGATCCATGGTGAGGACGCGGTGCACACCCGAAGCGTGCAGCAAGTTCGCAACCAGCTTGGCTGTAATCGGGACGCGGGGCTGATCCTTTCGGTCCTGGCGCGCGTACCCGAAAAACGGAATCACAGCAGTGATCCGATCTGCACTGGCACGCCGCGCCGCGTCCACCATGATGAGCAACTCCATTAAGTGTTGGTTCGTGGGCGGACAGGTCGGCTGAATGATGAAAACGTCGTGACCCCGGATGTTCTCCTCGATTTTTACGTACGTCTCACTGTCAGGAAATGAGCTGATCGTCGCTCGGCCCAATGGCGCACCGACGTATTTGCAAATACGCTTGGCCAGGTCGGGATTAGCGGAACCGCTGAAAATCTTTAATTCCGGCTGGAGCGCGAACATCGAGCGGCTAACTTAGGCGCTTGGCAATGCCGTTGGCAATCTTCAAAACTTGCCAATCAGCTTTCTGCAGCGAATTTTCAATATCTCCCCTTTTCTCAAAATGAATGCCGAAGTTATTCGAATAGAACGCCCGAGAACCAGCTCGAGGTTGTTCGCACATACTCGCTGGGATGCCGTCCCAGCGCTCGCGGGCCTGTTTCATCTTGCCTATTTCTTTGGTCTATTTTTCGTCTATCCGCATGCGCCACTCTGGGTGATGCTGATTCTGGGGTTCATTTATTCGCTGATGGTCAATGCGAACATCAACGGTGTGGGACACAATTTTATTCACAATCCATTTTTCAGCTCCAAGGCTCTGAATCGCGTTTTTGGAGTCACACAGTCGATGGCCTGCTGCTTCTCTCAAACAATGTACGACGCCGTGCACATGCAGCATCACAAGGGAAATTCCGATCGCCAGGACGAAAAGGGCGACACCACTGATTGGTTATCAATTTATCGCCACGGGCATGACGGCGAGGCTGAAAATCCATGGAGCTACGTCTTCCTGAGTTTCTTCCGCGACGACGTAGGGGCCATCCGGAAAGAACTGCGCAAGCGCAATAATGGCGATGTTTTCTGGGGCAACCTCGAACTGGCAGCGTTCGCAATCACGCTGTTCGTAATGTTCCTATTTAACTGGCGCTACGTGATTTTTTATTTCCTACCATTCTGGTACCTCGGCCACTGCTTTAGTTATCTCAACGGCTACTATCGGCATTATGGAGCGAATCCCGATAAGCCGATCGCCTGGGGTGTCAGCAGCTACGGAAAGATCTACAACTGGCTGTTCTTCTACAATGGCTACCATGCCGAGCATCATTTCCGCCCCAAGGTGCATTGGACTAAAATGGAAAAATTCCATCAAAGTATCGAAGAGCTGCAAAAACAGGAAGGTGTACGCACGATTAGGCGCGCCCACATGCTCGGTTTTCTGGATCCTGATCTGCCGAAAC
Organism: Candidatus Udaeobacter sp.; assembly: GCA_036558805.1. Taxonomy (GTDB): domain Bacteria; phylum Verrucomicrobiota; class Verrucomicrobiia; order Chthoniobacterales; family UBA10450; genus Udaeobacter. The sequence continues at coordinate 2,486 of DATBEX010000185.1, read as the reverse complement.
GCGGTGAGCGCGAGAAAACGCCTGCGCAAGAACGCGCCGCATCACCGGCGCGATAGTCCTTACAACCCCTCTTTGTGCTGAGGCGACCAGTTTGCACACGCGTCGAGCGACCCACAGAGACGTGGCTATCCCTTCGCAAATCTCGCTCGAAGTTTTTCTTTCTTTGAATCGCACTCGTCCTGCAAGCGACGCATCTCTGAGGCAAACTGCTGCTCGAGCGATTGCGCTTCTTCGTGATTTCCAGCGATCTGCGCCTTGCGAATTTGATCTTTCAAGAAGACTTCTCTCTCAGCGATCTTGGCGCGGTAAACAGAATCGACTTCCGCGATTTCTTTCTTTTGATCTTCGCTAAGCGAGATGGAAGGTGACGCTTTTTCCAGTCGTTCCATCGCCAGTTCGTAAGCCGATTTCATTTTCCCTCTATCTTACTCTTATTCATGCGCCAGCTTCTGTTCTTTTTCAACGATGCGCGCACCGCCGATGTAGGTATTCGCGTCCCACTCGTCTCTTCCTGTTGAAGAGAGAGGGCAGGGTGAGCGCTCGGAGTCGGATACACGCGCGTGCCAATAATCCCTTGCCTGATCCTTTCCAGTTTGCGAAAGGAATTTGCTCGCACGACCAGAACCACCGCAGATTGCGTTCGCCGAAGCAATTCTTAAGTTAGTTTCGGCATGCATTCGGAAATCAAACTTCTCAGCACTGATTTCGATGGTACGTTGGTCTCGCACGCTGGCGAACCCGCGCTGGATCGCCACTGCATGGAACTGATTCGCGAGTTGCAGGCTTCAGGTGCAATCTGGGCAATCAATACCGGGCGGTCCGTTGATCTACTCGAATCCGGGCTTGCCAATTTTGAAATCCCGATCCGTCCGGATTTCATTCTGACAACCGAGCGCGATGTTTTTCGTCCCGGTGGAAACGGCGAGAAATGGGAGCCTTTCGGGGATTGGAACGATCGCTGCGAGCGCGATCATGCTGAGTTGTTTTCTTCAGCCCAACCAATCCTCGCTGAAGTGGTCGACTTCGTGACACACGAAACAAAAGCGCGGCTCATATACGATTCCGATCGACTGGAAGGCCTCGCGGCCGAAAATGAAAGAGAGATGGAGCACATTGCGAGGTTTATCGAACGCGCACGAACCAGGCATCCAAAGTTTGATTATCAACGGAACGGTATTTATCTCCGTTTTTGCCATACCGATTACCACAAAGGCGCGGTGCTTGCTGAGTTGGCACGCCTGATCGAAGTCTCGCGCGACAACATCTTCGCGGCTGGCGATCATCACAACGATGTCTCAATGTTGGATGGTAGAGTTGCCGGGATGCCATCCTGCCCGGCAAATGCAATTCCCGAAGTGCAAAGCGCGGTGCGGAGGGCGGATGGTTATGTCGCCCAGCAAGAACACGGCGCGGGCGTCTGCGAGGCGCTGCGTTATTTCGCCAAGAGGGGTTGATTCAAGCAAAAACATCTGGCGAAATGGAGACGCTTTTTCTTTCTCTGCAAAGCGCGGCGCTAGTTTGACCAATTAATTGTGAGCCGCGCTGCCCAGACGTCGCCCATTACCAGTGCACGGTTCCACTGGCCCCGGGGCCACCTGGACTAAACTTTCCTTCGTCATCCAATTTTTCTCCGGGGACAGGTGTGCCGGACGCAGCAGAGTCAGAGACCGAGTCGCTGCTCATCGAATCCCCGGACGATGCACAGCCGGAGAAGAGCAATGCAATTCCAAAAAGCAGGCCAGAGAGCAATGCAATGTGTCGCTTCACCCAACGAACGTACTTCCGTCGATGTTTGATGCAAGCCGCACTGTCCGATAGATTTCGTAGTGAAGAGCGCCGGCAAGACAGACATCAAATCTCTCCTTATCAGTGAGCTTCAAGAGCAGCTTCGCGAACTCGGAGAACCGTCATATCGCGCGCAGCAGATTGCAGACTGGCTCTACAAGAAGCGTATCGACACGATCGACAAAATGATGAATTTGCCCCGCCCATTGCGTGGTCGGCTTTCGGAAACATTTTCGCTTGGTAAGATTGAACTGGTGCGCGTGCTCGGTTCGCCCGATACGACGCGGAAGTTTCTTTTTCGGTTGGCGGACGGAAATTTGATCGAATCTGTTTTGATTCCCGCGTCGCCGGCGCTGTACGGTGGGAAATCGGACCGTCGGACGATTTGTGTCTCCACGCAGGTTGGCTGCGCTTACGGGTGTAAATTTTGCGCAAGCGGCTTGGAAGGTTTCTCGCGTAATCTCGGCGTAAGCGAAATTGTCGATCAGCTTATCGGGGTTGAGTCAGTCAGCGCGGAGAAGATCGACAATGTAGTGTTCATGGGAATGGGTGAGCCTCTAGCCAACCTCACGAATGTGCTGCGTGCCATTCGGATAATTAACGCAGAATGGGGCCTCGGCATTGGTGCGCGCCACATTACAATCTCAACCAGCGGGTTGGCGCCGCAGATTCGCAAACTGGGTGAACAAGATTTGCAAATT
>DATBEX010000184.1:0-16312 GCA_036558805.1 Candidatus Udaeobacter sp. | reverse complement strand
TGTGCAAATCGAGGAGACGAAGAATGAGGGCGGCAACGCGACGCTGCAGATTTATACTGAAGAAAGTGGTCGTCTGATTGGACGCAACGGCGAGACGCTGGAGGCCATCCAGTTTTTGCTTAACCGGCTGCTGCAAGCCAGGGACAAGGATGCGGAGAAAGTCATTGTCGATTGCGAACACTACCGCTCCATGCGCGAAGACCGGATCGTGCAACGTGTGCGTGAATTAGCCGAGCGTGTGCGCATTACCGGACGTTCGCTTCAGCTCGAGCCGATGAATTCCTACGAACGCCGTCTTGTCCACAATGCCTTCAAAGACGATCCAGACGTCGCGACGTGGAGCCCGTCCGATTCGGCGCGCATTAAGCAGATCACGCTGGTCAAGCGTCAACCAAAGAAAGAAGCAGCGCCAAAGGCGCAGGTATCATCCTGAGCAAAGGGAACAATCGTTCCCGAAGTTTGCAGATTGCCAGCTAAGGTGACAAGCCGCGTCACCCGACGAACTACTTGATCAGACGCGCAGGCTCTGGATTGCAGCCTTGGATTACACTGTCGTTAGTCCAGACAGTGAGGCAAGAGTAGCGCCGGCAGCGCCCGCCGGAATCCACCACGTCTGATCACCGACAATTCCGTCGACATGGACAACTCGATCCTGTTGGTACGCTTTCACCGCCCCTTCGGTCTTGGGACCGAAATCACCATCGACCGGACCAGGATCGCTTGCAGAAGTCGAATACTTCTTGAGGCCATTCTGTAACGCAGTCACCACGCTCCCCGATGCGCCGCGTGATAACGTCGGCGTGTTTGGATCGGCCGGAAGCGCATGCCATGTTTGCGGTCCGACAATTCCGTCCACCGTCAATCCGGCGCCTTGCTGGAAGTCTTTGACAGCCTGCTCGGTTGTCGGATCGAAGGTGCCTGTGATACCGCCAGGGGAAAGGACCTTGAGCATCACAAAGATACGTTGAAGCCTGCGTACGTCATGACCAGTTGCACCGATGCTGAGTGTTGGGCCATTATTCATATTTTACGTCCTCCATGCTGGCGTAAGATTTGCGACAAAAATCCGGTATTTCAAGCAAAGCCGGCGACAAAGACCAGGGCTCACGCCTAAGGAAGTCAATTCGGTCCCAGCCGCGAAGGAAAATCTTGCAATTATCTGGTAGCGGAACGCCGAAAATCTGAGAAGGGTTATCGCTTAAATTATGAAACCACTTACGCGTAAGCCATTTACTTTTTTTCTCGTCATTCTCGGACTTTGCGGGACTGTTTTCGCGCAAAGCGATTTGAAGCTGCCTGATGTCAGCCAGGCTGCGGAGGTCAAACAGCGTATTGCTCTGACGGATATCGCGGTCAGCTATCATCGCCCGCTAGTGAACGCCCGAAAAATTTGGGGTGGCGTTGTTCCGTACGGCAAAGTCTGGCGCGCCGGCGCTAACGAAAACACAACAATTGAATTCAGCGATCCGGTCACGGTGGAGGGCAAACCGCTGGACAAAGGAACTTATGGGCTGCACATGATTCCGAACCCAGATTCGTGGACGATTATTTTCTCGAAAACAAACACCGGATGGGGAAGCTACAGCTATGATCAGAAGGACGATGCGTTGCGCGTAAATGTGAAACCACGGCCGCTCGCCGAGCAGAAAGAGGCGCTTGAATACGAATTTGAAGATTTGAAACCAGATTCAACGGCGGTGACGCTGAAATGGGAGAAGTTAGGTGTTCCTTTCACTGTCTCTGTCGACAATGCGAATCAGACACTGCAGAATATCCGAGCTCAAATGAAAGGCGCAGGCCAGTTTGCCTGGCAAGCCCCGGACCAGGCGGCGCAATTCTGTTTGACCAAGAAGATTAATCTGGATGAAGCACTGCGGTGGGCCGATCTCTCAATTCAGAATGAGGAAAGGTTCGAAAATCTCAGCACCAAAGCGGATATCCTCAAGGCGCTGAATCGATCGGATGAGGCGAAGAAAACCTGGGACCAGGCGCTTCAGAAGGCCGCTGCACCACAACTATATACGTATGGTCGGCAGCTGCAGAATCAGAAAAAGGGGACTGAAGCGATGGAGATCTTTAAAGAAGTGGCCAAGCGGTTTCCACAAGGAGTGTTTGGATATCTGGCTCAAGCGCGCCTTAAATCTGCCGCTGGTGATTTTCCCGGGGCGCTAAAAGATGCGAAACATGCGCAAGATGCCGCTCCTAGTGACGCGCAGAAGCAGGCTATCCAAGGGCTCATCGATCGGCTCCAAGCAAAACAGGATATCAATAAGTAACGCGACTATCTCGGACTTGGGACGATAGCCTCGATGGGACGCTTACGGGAAAGTGCGTTGCTACGCGTGATACACCGCCGCATCGTGCGATCGGCGTTCAGAGACCGTCGCTACAAAAAACGCTGTTGGTGCGCAGCAGTCGTTGTTGCGATGCTTGCAGTCGCGGGCGTAGCGAATTCCGCCGATTCGCCACCGTTGCTGGCTCATGAACAGCTCAATGCTGCCGAGATTCAGCTGGCACTGGAAAAGCTCAACGTTCTGGGTCGTGTTCTTTACGTCGCCGCGCACCCCGATGACGAGAACACAAATCTCATGGCGCTGTGGGCAAACGGCTCGCTCTATGATGCCGCTTATCTTTCGGTTACCCGCGGAGACGGCGGTCAGAATTTAATCGGACCAGAACTGCGGGAGCGGCTTGGCGTTATTCGAACGGAGGAATTACTGGCGGCGCGGCGTATCGACCATGCCAAACAGTTCTTCTCGCGAGCAATCGATTTCGGATTTTCAAAGACGGCAGACGAGACCATGCGCTTCTGGGATCACGACAAAATCCTGTCCGATGTGGTTTGGGTTGTCCGAAAATTCCGACCGGATGTGATGGTGACGCGCTTCAGTCCGGAAGATCAATTGACGCATGGTCATCACACGGCCTCGGCAATTCTGGCGATGGAAGCATTCTCGGCCGCTGGCGATCCAAAGCGTTTTCCGGAGCAATTGGCTTTCGTAAAACCGTGGCAGCCGAAACGGCTCGTTTGGAACACATCTCCATTTTTCTTCACAAACCGTCATCTTCCTTTCGATCCGACCGGTCTGACTGTTTTGGAGGCGGGCGGTTACAATCCGCTGCTCGGGAAAGCGTACACGGAAATCGCCGCGGCTAGTCTGAGCATGCATAAGAGTCAGGGGGTGGGCAGTCCGCCCCGACGCGGAGCACGAAAAGAATATTTCAAATTATTGGCCGGTCAGCCTATGACGACTGCTCTTTTCGAAGGTATCGACACGAGCTGGTCGCGCGTCCCGAATTCGGAATCCGTTGCTGGAGAGATTCGGCAGATCATTTCACGGTTCCGTCCCGCCGATCCTGCCGAATCAGTGCCTGCGTTGTTGAAGCTAAAGCAAATGATGGGTGGACTTAATGATGACTCCTGGGTCCGTGAGAAAAAGGCCGAGGTGGATCAAATTATCGCCGCGTGTCTTGGATTGCATGTGGAGGCGTCGACAACAAATGAGACGGTCACGCCGGGGCAAAACGTAGCGGTAAAGCTGGAGGCAATTAACCGCAGCAATATTCCGGTCACACTGCAGGAAGCACGTTGTTTGCTCTCTGGCGACGAAATGAAAATTGGCGCGGCACTTCCACCAAATGAACTCGTAACGAAGGATCTGTCGTGCAAGATCAGGGAGGATACGCCCTATTCGCAGCCTTATTGGCTTCGTAAACCAGGAACGCCCGGTACTTTCGCGGTGGATGATCAACAACTTATCGGGCTACCCGAAAATCCGCCGAATCTTCCCGTAGAGATTGTCCTTCAAGTCAACGGGCAAGAACTCCGTTACACCATCGAGGGGAAATACCGCACGGTTGACCCGGTAGCGGGCGAGTTGCGACGATCGCTGGTCATAGCGCCACCGGTTTTCACCAAGATCGGCGACGGCGCGTTGGTATTCCCGACAAACCAACCGAAATCCGTTTCAGTACACGTCACTTCAACGACAGGCCCCGTAAAAGGAGAGCTCAAGCTAGCTGTTCCCAGGGGATGGGAAGTTAATCCAACGGCTGTAGCGATAGACTTAAAGGGACCCAACGCAGAGACCACAGCCACGTTTACCGTCAAACCACCGGACCAGGATAGTGAAGGAACATTGCGAGCTATTACTTCGATTGACGGCCGTGACTACTCGTTCGAACGCGTCCGGATTTCCTATCCGCACATCGGTGTCCAAACGCTCATGCCACCGGCGGAAGTAAAGCTTGTTCGAGCGGACATCCGCAAAAGGGGCGATCGCATCGGTTACATTCCCGGCGCCGGTGATGATGTTCCGGAAAGCCTGGAGCAGATCGGCTACTCAGTGAAAATTTTAAACGAAGGCGATATCACAGCAGAAAACCTCGCGCAGTTTTCCGCCGTCGTGCTTGGGATTCGTGCCTATAACACGCACGATCGAATCGCGAACTGGTTTCCGGAACTACTCGCCTACGTTAAGGCTGGCGGAGTTGTGATCGTGCAATACAACACCCTGGCAGAGCTTAAGACCGACCAATTCGGGCCATATCCGTTGGAAATCTCGCGGGACCGCGTCACGGACGAAAACGCGGAGGTGCGCATTCTGGCTCCGAATCATCCGCTCATGACTTCTCCAAACAAGATTACCTCGAAGGATTTCGAAGGTTGGGTGCAGGAACGCGGCCTTTACTTTCCTAAAAACTGGGATCCCGCGTGGACGCCAATCCTGTCGAGCAATGATCCGAAAGAGAAGCCACTCGATGGCGGCCTGCTGGTTGCAAAGTTTGGCAAAGGTTTCTTTATCTACACAAGTTATTCGTGGTTTCGGCAATTACCTGCCGGCGTTCCGGGAGCGTATCGATTGTTCTCGAACATGTTGTCCCTCAGGAAATGAATCTGGATGATTCCAAGCCCCACGCGCGTTCCTGGCGCAAAGCGTATGGTCTGGCGTTTTCCATTTTCGCAATAGAGGTAGTGCTTCTTTACCTCTTCACCGCCCGGTTTTCGTGAACCGGCTGGATTATCTCGTTCTCATCGCCACGATCCTGGCGATCCCGCTGTATGGTTTGTGGCGGACCAGAGGAAGCGCTTCCCTGGGCCAATATCTCAAGGGGGATGCGAGTATTCGATGGGTCACGATTGGACTTTCCGTGCTGGCGACGCAAGCAGGGCCGATCACGTTTCTTTCCATGCCGGGCCAGGCCTATGAGAGCGGCATAGGGTTTATCCAGAATTATTTTGGGCAGCCGCTTGCGCTGATCGTCGTGTGCGCAGTCTTCGTTCCGATTTATCAGCGGCTGAAAGTTTATACCGCCTATCAATACCTTGGGGAGCGATTCGATCGAAAGACGCGACTACTTGGCGCGTTTCTGTTTCTCGTGCAACGAGGTATCGCTGCTGGAATCACGATTTACGCGCCGGCCATTGTTCTCTCAGCCTTATTGGGGTGGCGCCTGGACCTGACCATCTGGCTGGCAGGCGGACTGGTTATCATCTACACGGTCGCTGGCGGGACAAAGATTGTCAGCATCACGCAGCGCTACCAAATGATTGTGATTCTGGTCGGAATGGCGATTGCCTTTGCGATCGCGGTCTACCGGCTGGCGCCCAATCTGTCGTTCGAAGGGACGCTGTCGGTTGCGGGAAAAATGGGCAAACTTCAGGCGGTCGATTTCTCGGTCGATCCGGACAAACGCTATACATTCTGGTCGGGCCTGATCGGCGGCTTTTTTCTCGCGCTTTCCTATTTCGGAGCTGATCAATCGCAGGTGCAACGATATCTGGCGGGGGGATCGCTGAAGGAGAGTCGGATGGGACTGTTGTTCAATGCCGTGGTGAAAGTGCCAATGCAATTCTTCATTCTGCTGCTCGGCGCGATTGTTTTCATGTTTTATCAATTCGAAAAGCCGCCTGTTTACTTCAATCAGCCGGCATACCAACGTGCAATGCAAAGCGCCTATGCGCCGCAGTTACACGCGTTGGAAACGCAATTCGATAGCGTCTTCTCCCAAAAGCGTGACGTGATTCGCTCTCTTGCCGATGCACCCGTGAACACGCGTGATGCAGCGATGACCAAGCTACGGGAACTCCAGACGCAGGCGCATGAGCTGCGCGATCAAACAAGGGGAATTCTCGCGCAAGCGGGCGTGGATCCAAAAAGCAAGGAATCGGACTACGTATTCATTACTTTTATTCTTCAACAAATGCCGCACGGGCTTGTCGGATTACTGATCGCAGTAATTTTGTGCGCGACCATGTCGGCGACTTCAGCAATACTGAATGCTCTCGGTTCGACTACGGCGATTGACTTTTATCGGCCGTTGATTCGCCGGAACGCGAGCGACCATCATTATGTGGTCGCGGCCAAAGCGTTGACAGCGGCCTGGGGTCTGATTGCCATCGCAGTTGCTTCCTTTGCGAGTTTGGTCGAAAACCTGATCGAAGCAGGCAACATTCTCGGGTCGGTGTTCTATGGCAGTATCCTCGGTCTCTTTCTGGCAGGCTTCTTTATTCGTCGAGTTACCGGATCGGCAGTCTTTTTCGCGGCGCTCTTTGCTCAAACACTTGTTTTTGTCCTGTTTGCAACAACGAATATCGGGTACCTTTGGTACAATCTTATTGGGTGCGCGGCCGTGCTGATCCTGGCGCCGATCCTGGAGCAAACCATCTTTCGCGGCGCGCAAGCTTCCGCCGGAGTATGAAATTGATTCTGGGCGATGGATCACGCGATTATTTGTTTCGGCCAGCAACCGTGCGGATTTTTTCCCAAGCGATTCTTGGTGGCTAAGATTTCGGCGGCGCGGCGTCTTCAAAAGGAGATTGGCGGAGAAATCGTCTTTTTCTTTCACGATAGCGATCATGACCCGCGCGAGACAATTACGATCTTGCGAGACCAAAACAGCAACCAGGAACAGGCCCTGAACTTTCAGTTTGAAAATCGGATCCAAAAACAGTTTTCGCCTCTGTTTGCCAAACGTGTCGTTCCGGAATGGCGGGAGAAAACTGCGCGCCAACTTCCCAATTATGTTGGGCAATCGCTGGTCGACTACTTCAAGCAAACCAAATGTTCGGATGTCGCCGCCTTTTGTCTTGAGATGTACACGCGAATGGGGCTGCTGGAAGGAGTTCGAGTTGAGCGATCCGGTTCCCCGGAATTCAGAGCGCGCGCCGTGGCAATCCCGGATTATTTTGTGGATCAGCGCTATCAAGGAGAAGTGGTTCGCGCGCGTTACCGTGACGGGAAATTCTTGCTGCACAAGGGCGGCGATCGATTTTTGGAGATTCCCGGCGTGGAATTTGGTCCGGAGCAAATCAGCCCGACCCGCGATACGCGTTTCCGTTGGATGCAATCAGTAATTCAGTGTACCCATTACATCGCGGGCGCGAGCGAGCAGCATTATATGAACAAGGGAGACGCTCCCGGGGTGAAATTCATCAAGCGCGACGAAATTTCTGACTTCGACAAGGCATACACAGGGATGTGATGGAACCAGGGCCGCTAAAAATTGGGATTGCGTGTTTTCCGTTGATCGGCGGGAGTGGGATTTTGGCGACAGCTCTTGGATCGGAACTGGCCCGTCGCGGGCATGAAGTTTACCTGTTCAGTTACGCTCAACCCGTTCGACTGGATCTGCCCCAGGAAGGCCTTCATTTTCATCGAGTCGACTTTGCGGACAACACTTTGTTTCCGTGCCCTGACTACACTCTGCCGCTTGCGGTGAAGATGGCGGAAGTCGCACGCTCCCAGCAACTCGATCTTTTTCATGTTCACTACGCGGTGCCACACGCGCTGGCCGCGTGTCTGGCCTCGCAGATTGTAGGATCGTCAGCTCCGCGCATCGTCACAACCTTGCACGGGAGCGACACTACTCTGCTGGGTCAGGATCCCGATTACCGCACCGCGATCGAGCATGCGCTGGTGCATTCCGATGCTGTGACGGCGGTGTCAGAAAGTCTTCGGAATCAAACCCAGGAAATTTTTCATTTGAAACGGCCGATTGAAGTGATTCCGAATTTCTTCACTCCAAACAAAGCGAAGAGGACCCGCGAGGAAGTTCGACGCAGTTTGGGCATGGCGGATAAATTTCTTGTGCTACACATGTCGAATTTGCGACCTGTCAAACGCATCGACCTGCTCCTGCGCACGATTGCTCTCTCGAAGAATCGGGCGCGCCTTCGATTGCTCATTTTGGCGGGCGCCCCTTTTGATCCATACGAGCCCCTGCTTGATGAATTGGGACTCCGCGACACCGTCATGATTCGTCAGAACGCGGCTACGGTGGAAGAATATTTGGAAGCCGCGGATGCGGGGTTGTACACGTCTGAATACGAGAGCTTCGGTTTGAGCATTCTCGAGACGGCATTTTACGGTAAGCCTGTCGTCGCGTTTCGTGTCGGTGGAATCCCAGAAGTTATAGGTGAGTCTTTTCCATTGTATCCCTTCGGCGATGTGGCCGTCGCCGCTGGTGCATTAGACGCGTTGGTTGAATCCCCGAATTTGGCTCGCGAACTCGGTAAGAAGAGCCGTGATCGCGTACTTGCGAAATTCTCAGCAGATCGAGTTGTTCCTCGGTATGAAGCGTTGTATCGTCGCATAACTGCCGACCGCCAAAAGAGCGATCGCAAACCGCGCTTGTTACCCGTCTGAGAATCAGCCGTCACCGACCAATACGAATTAGCTAAACAGGGCGGGCCAGTGCGACAGTGACGAAAATCCTTTCGGGGCATCGGTCTCTGAAAGGCTCGTTTCACTTACGATTTTACGATCACCGGTGTTCCAACGTGGGCGGCGTTATAAAACTGGCGTGCTTTCCAATAAGGCATTCTAATGCATCCGTGCGATGCAGGCTCCGCCGGAAGGTATCCTTGGTGCAATCCGTAGCCTGGCGAGAACTCGAGGAAGTAAGGCATCGGAGCGCCCACGAAGTGGGTATGGGGCGGTTTGGAATCACGTCTGCTATCGACGTTCGGTTTCGCTACTCGCCCCGAGTCATCAACATAGTCACCGTAAACGCTGGAGCGATGAGCTTCATCCTTGCGAATGACTTGAAATCGACCAGTCGGCGTGCGGTATCCTTCGCGACCGCTGGATATGCGGGACGACGCCGTGATATACCCCGCCCGGTAGATGTAAGCTTCCTGTTTACGCAAGCTCACAACGATCGTCGGCCGTCCAGAATGACCCTCCGGCAAATTCGATGTAACCAGATCGGTCATTGTGGTGCAGCTGCTCAAAGCCATCACAGTCGCGCCGAGCGCACAAAATTGTGAAAGTCGATTGATCATCGGGTCAGACAGGTTACGTATGAAATTCAAGCATACCTGCTTCCATCGTTTCCGCGCTTGCCTACGCGCGTGTCAGGCAAACAGCTTTGATCTTGCACGGTGTCCGCTCAGTCCATTTGCCCATCCCACTTCAGCGGGCAGCAAGCAAAGGAAACGACATCAGTTGCCCGCCACTTTGAATCACGATTGGCAGTAAGTGATAATCGATCAATTGAGCCGTGAATCAGCGACTGTGTGGTCGATATCTCATTGTTTAATCGTTGTCTCCGCGGAAACGCGCGACGTCTGTGCTGGCGCCGAAAGGTATTTCCGGTCGCCAACGAAATTTTTCCAGAATTGGATTGGACTTTCCCTCGACGGCATCAGCAATAATTTCGCCCAGCACGGGAGCGAATTTGAATCCATGCCCGCAATCGCCGGCAGCAATCACGAGTCCTTCGCGTTCCGGGTCCCGGGCGATCCAAAAATTCCCATCAGGCGTTTCGCAATACATACACACTCGCGTGTAAACAATCGGCGCTTCGGCGAGCGCGGGGAGTGCCCACGACAAGACTTTGCGCAGATTCTCTCCTTCCTCCGAAGTAACGGTGCGTTGCGGAGAGTCGGGGGACATCTCGCGTCCCGGTCCATGGTTCGCGATCTTCACAATACCATCACGATTAAGCGGGAACCCATAATAGCCCGTCGTCGTAATGTCCGCGCCAAAGACGGGGAAGTGCTCCGGTGCAAAGAGATCAGGTCGCGAAGGTTTCAAGTGGAACACCGGTTGCCCGGTGGCACGGAAGAACTTTTTCGTGAAAGGCAGCAGATATGGGGTCCACGCGCCAGTTGCCATTACGACGACGTCGCCCGAAATGCGTTCTCCACCTTCGAGTACGATTCCTTTCACGCGGCCCTCGTCTTCGTCTAAATGAGAAAAGCTGGAGTTTTCCCGAAGTTCGATGCCCAGTGATTTGGCGCGTTCAACTAACGTCGCCACTGCGCGCCCACTTTCTGCATAGCCGGCTTCAACTTCAAGGACACCATCCTGGAACAATTCCAGGTTCCAGGCTGGAAAGCGTCGTTGGGTTGAATTCACGCGCTCAACCTTGTGCCCGCGCTTTTGGAGCATTTTGAAACTTTCGTATTCGAAATCGCCCGGCTTCATCTCTCGCGGTCGCACGAACATCACGCCAGTCTCGTGATAGAATTCGACGCCGAATTCATGGTTCCATTCACGCCAGAGTTTGATCGAGCGTTCTGCGAGCTCGGTGTACTCTTCGTCCGCTCCATAAGCTGCGCGAACTGCCTTGCTGATGTCAGTCGACGCCGCGAGCGGATGCGGCAGCGGTCCAGGATCGACCAGAATTACGGCATGGCCGCGTTTCTTTAGTTCGATCGCAGCGGTAACACCGTTAATTCCAGCGCCAACAACGATGATTTTCGACATATCAGAAGCAGCCCCGAAAACATTCGGGGTTGTAGCGGCGTTTGTGTCAAGCGCCGATGTTGTTCAGGTCGCCATTCGCAGCGCGCGTTCCCGTTCGAGCATGGTGGGATGCGAGTAATAGAACTCGCTATATACCGGGTGCGGGTTGAGGTTACTCAGATTTTTTTCGCTCAATTTGCGGAGCGCTTGAATGAGAGACTCTTCCTCGCCCATGGTCGCGCGGGCGAATGCGTCCGCCTGGTATTCAAAGCGACGCGACCATCTGTGCATCAGAGGCGAAAGCCAAAAGCTTATCGTTCCTGCCAGCAGCGCAAACAGCAGCATCGCGGGAACGATCTTCGCAGCGGCAAATCCTGCCTGATGTTCGAATCCAAACGCATGATAAAACCACTGCTGACGTGACAGCCAGGCGATCGCGGCGAACGCGATGATGGTGCCAGCGAGCGAGAGCCCGAGCATTTTGACGACGTGGCCCTTCTTGTAATGGCCAATTTCATGCGCCAGGACCGATTCCAATTCCGGTTCACTCAGCTGTGCAATCAACGTGTCAAACAAGACAATTTTTCGAAAACAGCCGAGCCCCGTAAAGAAGGCATTGGAATGCCGCGAGCGTTTGCTGCCATCCATGACCTCGATACTCCGCGCGGGAAAATCGGTTCGCTGCGCCAATGCAAAAAGACGTTCGCGCAAATCTCCTTCTGACAGCGGTGTGAACTTATTAAAGAGCGGCATGATGATCGCTGGCGCGACCAGCACTAGAAGCAATTGAAATGTGATAACAACCACCGCTGCCCAGAGCCACCAGCTGGCGCCGGTCGATTCAATCGTTTTCAATACCAGCGCCAGCAACGGATAACCGAGCAGCACTGCGAGCAGGAATCCTTTGATACGATCGAGGATCCACGTCTCTAATGTCGTAGTGTTGAACCCGAATCGATCTTCGATTCTGAATTGCGCGTACCAGGCAAACGGCAATCCCGGGATGCTCAACGCAATTCCCACAACGAAAAGAAAACCGGCCATCGCCCAGGTCGAGTTGCCGAAGCTCGCACTGAATCTCTCAAACCCCCATGGCAACACGCCACTAAAAAGCACTGCGACCAGCACCGCGGCGCCGAACACGTTGACGATGTCGCCAAAACGGTTCTTGGCCAATGTGTAATCAACCGACCGTCGATAGGTTGCCTCGTTAATGATTCCGCCAAATGCAGGCGGCACTTCATCCGCGTTCATGCGCACGTGATGTTGATTCAGCCGGCTTAGCCACAGTTCAGTGACAGCGCGCGCGAGGATTAGAACCAGAGCAATAATGGCGAACGGCTGCATGAAAGGCCATTTTACTATGTCATTCTGATCGAAGCGAAGAACTCAGTTCGTAATCAAAAGCGGAAAGCACCGAAATATTCAGAGATGCTTCTCCCGCAGCGGCGGAATCAACACGACAGAGAATTCACGACCTGGCGAAGAGCTTCCGGTAGTGGCGGTACCAGTCGCTCTGGAAGCGTTCGGCAGAATCGTACTTTCTTTTCAGATCCAGAAATTCCCTGAACTGTGGGTAACACGCGATCACCTGCTGAGTTTTCGCGAATTTGTGGTAGGTCAAATAATAACTTCCGCCGCGGGCTATTGCTAAATCGATTAAACCGCGAAAGGATCGCGCGGAAGCTTCAATGCCTGCGGGTGTGTGGAATGTGAGCAAATTGAAGATGGTGCACGCGTAAGGTTTCCTGGCCCAAGCCAAAAAGCTCTCATCATCCTTTTCGATTAGCCGGACGGTACCATAGATGGCGATCGTGCGATTCGAACGCAGTAGTTCCGCTGCCTGGGTTAAAAAACCAGGAAGGTCCCATCGCGGAACGTAAATCTCGGTAATGATGAGGCTTGATTCCTCGCCTCCGATCTCGTCCCGAATCCTCTCCGCATAATTCGGCAGATAGGCGCTGAGTTGATTTGTGTCGGACCAATAAGTCTGTCCGTTTGTTGATAAATAGTAATCACTATAACGTTTGAAAGCTTTTCCGCGGTCCGTGTAAGCCAACCGCAATAGCTGTAGCCAATCCTCATCGCGTAACTCCCTTTTGGCGACGACCC
The DNA here is from genome assembly GCA_036558805.1 of Candidatus Udaeobacter sp. Classification (GTDB taxonomy): domain Bacteria; phylum Verrucomicrobiota; class Verrucomicrobiia; order Chthoniobacterales; family UBA10450; genus Udaeobacter. The sequence goes on along the minus strand of DATBEX010000184.1, from coordinate 3,506 downwards.
CTTCGTCTTGGTCGATTGGCTGGTAACACGAAAACACGCCGCGTTGGAGAAAGTCCGGCGATTTTTCGTCCACTGAAAACTGGAAATCTCCGTAAAGAAATGTTTGTGCTATCCGTTCTTCAAAACGCCTGGGCAGTTCACTTGTGTGAATGATCTCAACTACGCGCCGCAATTTCTGGCGGGGAACAAGCTGAAGCGTGACGCTGTCGATTAATCCAAATAGCCCGTAGCCGCCGATCGCGAGGCGGAACAATTCGTTGTTTTCGTCTCGCGAACAACGGATCGATTTTCCATTTGCGTTGATGAGGGTGAACGAGTTGATGTTGGAAATGAGCGGCTTCATCGTTAGTCCCCGGCCGTGCACGTTCGAGGAGAGACTTCCGCCGAGAGTAAATGTGTCCGCGCCGGTTTGTTTTTGCGCGATGCCCCATTGGTTTGCCTTGTTCGCCTGCGCGTCCAGATAAGCGCGAATCAATTTCGGCCACTGGATGCCCGCTTCCGCTTTGATCAAACCGCGCTCCTGATCGAACGAAATAACGCGATCAAGGGAACGGATATCGATGCAAATACTGTCCGTGGCGAATTGCTGGCCGCCCATCGAATGCCGGCAACCAGATACAGAAATGGGCAAGTTTGTTTGCGACGCCGAACGCACGATCTCCGCAAGCTGCTCTCGGGAACGCGGAGTCAGGAGTTCCCGAACGCGGGTGCGATTGAGCTGTGAGTGAACGTCATTTACCCAAATCGAGCGTTCGGGTTCCGCACTTATGCGCGGCGCGAGCGCAAAGACCGCGGCAGTGCGTATGAATTCACGACGCGTAAGCACGCGAAAGTGTAGTTAGTGCGATGAAGCCTCGGCGAGCCAAATTACCTCTCCCTTTGCAAAGGGTGCGTCGGCTGAGGCCGCGATGCAGAAGAACCAGGCTACTGGTAATGAGCAGTGCCGTGCGGCTGGCCTGACCGTTTTGCAAGACGCGTGCGGCCGTCTTACTGGCGAGCCGTGACGTTGTTTGGATCCGTTGCTTTAGCTTCGGCGGAAAGGAATTTCCGAGCGTGATTTAATTCGTCCCGCGAACCGGTGGCTTTTGTGGTTTGCGAGGTCAATTTCGCGTAATAGCGGCTTGCGTTATCCTTGTCCCCGGATTGTTCGGCTGCCCGGGCCGCTCCATATAAGCCGGTGAATCGCCGCGGATAGATCTTGAGCGCCGCTTCAAATTCCCGCTGCGCTTCCTTGGATTGGCCGACCTCGAGCAGTAGACTGCCCAATTGTTCGCGAATCGGAACAAACGCGCCCGGCGAAACAGGATGTTTGCCGAGGATGTCTTCCGCATCCGCGGCGCGGCGAAGCATCTCAATCGCTTTGTCCTTTTTGCCCTCGGCTGCCGCGACCCACGCCGAAGACGCCTGCATCTGGAGGTCGAGATGATTCTTGAAATAGTCGAACTTGGGATCCCTGGTCGCGTCGCGCAGCTGCTGCATTCGAGCGATCGCTTTCCGCGCGCCTTCAAGATCGCCCGTATGCGCGCGTCCGAGCGCGTGACCATACTCGATCAGCGCCTCCATGAATGGGAACGAAGACCAGTGGGGGAGATTCGGAACGGTCAATTTTGCCGCTGCCGGCCAGTCATTCCGCTCAAACGCGTAACGTGTTGGAATAGCTGCCAGGGCGTAAGCCGCGCTGAATTCCAGCTCCGGATTCGTCTTCCGCACTTTGGCGGCAGCATCGACAATCTTCTTCGCTTCAGTGTCCCGGGCCTCCTGCAAATAAGAATAGGCCATATAATCAAGCGCGTGTAACTCTTCGGCTTCGGTGGCGTCGCGGTGGCGAACCGCTGCGTATGCGCGTGACGCTTCAGCCGACGCCCCGTTGGCAACGATCGATTCATCCCACATGCCCAGGCGGGTGAAGATGTGCGACGGCATATGCAGTGCGTGAGGCACCCATGGCGCGATGGATGCGTAACTCTGAGCGGCGGCCAGTCCGCGTTGGGCGAGAGCGGGATAGTCATAGCAGTGGATCAGATAATGAACGACACCCGGATGGTTTGCATTTTGTTTCCACAGTTTTTCGAACATGGCGGCTGCCTCGAGCTGTTTGGATAAACTCGTGTCATTGGGAGTGGCGTATCCCGCGGCTAACACCGCAAAAGCGTAGAAGGTTTGCACCTCGAAATCGTCCGGATACTTATCGCGCAGTTGACGCATTGCGTTTTCGTATGCGATCACACGGTCGCGAGGTCCGACTGGTCCATGACATGATTGCCCAACTGCTCCTCCGCTCGGACTGTCCGGCGTGTTATAATAAACATTGAGAGCGATGATGAATCCTCGCTCTCGATCGGTTTCGGCCTTCAACTCCATTGCTTTTTCAATGGCCGCTTTGCCGGCCTTCATCTCATCGGCGGTGGGCGGCGTCCAGATCGGGTGCCACCAGGTCATGGCGATTCCCCACTGGGCCATTGCGCACTTAGGGTCTTGCTCAGCCACCGAGGTGAAAATGCGTCGCGCCTCTTCGTAGAAAAACGAGTGCAGCAACGCCACACCGCGCGAGAACTCAGATTGGGCAGAGGGCGCGCACGATATCGGGAACTCAACTTTCCCGGCAGCCCGCAAGTCGCCGGGTTCGGGAGCAGTTGCGCATTCAACGCGATGTACGGCGAGACAACTGGCTAGTCCGACGAGAAGAAGTACGCGGGGGTAATAGGAGCGAAACATTTCTGAGGCTACGTACCTATGCCTGTTGCCGCAAATTGGAAATTCAGTTTGGTGCACCGGGTAGTGCTGCTCGATTGTCAGTTTGAATCGTCGATTATTGCAATACGCCGGATGCAGATGGGTCGCCTCTACCTCGTCTAAGGGAGAGGGGGAGGGTGAGGGTTTACATTGAGAGACGATTACGCTTTCGGAACCCTCACCTTAATCCTCTCCCCTTCAGCAAGGGGAGAGGCGATGATGCTTAAGAATTAGCCAAGCATTGGGCACGCAAACAGGAGCACATAAGCGCCGCTGTTCCCTGGAATTTGCCGATTCACTGAAACTCGAAAATGATCTTACCGCTACGCTGACTGCGCGCGGCATGCGCGACAGCCGCCTTTGCTTCGGTCAATGGATAAGCTTTCTCAACTTTCGTTTGCAGCAGACCCCGCTTCGCCATGTCGAACAAAGCTTGAAACGCTTCCATTCGTTCGGCCGAAGTTGCGTTGTCGTACCATTTGTTAATCCAAATACCACGGAAACGGAGGTCTTTGAAAATGAGGAGGCCATTTGGGACTTTCAGCGCCTGCAAACTCATTGCTCCGTAGGTTACCAACGTTGATCCCGGAGCGAGACAATTTGCGAGACGCAGTGCGCTTTCACCGCCGACTGCATTCAATCCGAGACGAATCGGCACGTCAGCAATCAAATCTTTCACTTCCTGACGAAGATTTTCACTATCAACCAAAACGACGTCGCCGCCTTCCGCTCGTAGTTCGTCGATCAATTCCGAGCGACGAACGACATTCACA
>DATBEX010000183.1:0-16499 GCA_036558805.1 Candidatus Udaeobacter sp. | reverse complement strand
ACACGCGAGCATGGCAATCGCAGTCTCGGGAATATTCGGAAGGTAAATAATCACACGATCGCCCTTTTTTATCTTGTTTCGTTTCAGGACATTGGCGAACCGGCAAACTTCGCGATGCAGGTGTTGATAGGTCAGCGTACGTTTTTCCCCGGGTTCGCCTTCCCAGATGATTGCGGCCTTGTTGCGGCGGGGACCATTCAAATGCCGATCGAGACAATTTTCTGAAATGTTGAGTTTCCCACCGACGAACCACTTCGCGAACGGGACTTTCCATTCGAGCACTTTTTTCCACTTCACGCGCCAAAGCAGTTCACTCGCCTCGCGTGCCCAGAATTTTGCCGGCTGCCGGATTGATTCTCGATACATCCGCCGATATTGAGCGAGACTTTTGATTCGGGCGTTTTTCGCCAAATCTCCTGGTGGTTTGAAAATGCGTTTCTCGACCAGGTGCGACTCGATGTTGTCGTGCATGAGCAGTCCCTAATATGCCGAAGAAATTCCCGGGGCAAGCGCGCTCTTCAGCGCTGGTGAAAAAGTTAGGAGAGTCGAAATGTTGCAAGCGTATGACAGCCATTCTGTTGTAACTTGCTGAAGGCGATGATCGAACTCCGCAGCGACGAATCTTTCATGCGTGAAGCCTTGCGTTTTGCGAGTAAGGCTGTCGCTGCCAACGAAGTCCCGGTTGGTGCAGTGATTGTTCGAGCGGGCAAAATTATCGCGCGCGCTCATAATCAGGTGGAATTGCTGAAGGATGCGACCGCGCATGCGGAAATGCTGGCATTGACCCAGGCTGAGGAAGCCGTTGGCGACTGGCGATTGATCGATTGCGATCTATACGTCACCAAGGAGCCTTGCGCGATGTGCGCGGGCGCGCTGGTCCACACTCGGATCAGGCGCGTGATTTTTGGATGCGCAGATCCAGTGTCCGGGGCCGCGGGAAGCCTGATGAACCTTCTGCAAATGCCCAGCTTGAATCACCGCTGCGATATCACGGCCGGCGTTTTGGAAAGCGAATGCTCTGCTATCCTCAGGAATTTCTTTCGTAGAAAACGGGGGTCCGGCGATGAGGTCGATCACTTTCAGGCGAGCTAAGGTCCAACCGGTCTCGGGCGAGGCCCTATAGGAATATCAGTCGTCGCCCTACAGAAGATGAACGCGCTTTTCGCCTAGACTCCACGAATCAACCGCGTCTGGATCGGGCGAAGGGCTTTCCCGCATGTCCTTTGTCGGTCCCCGACCCGTAATTTGCGAGAACACAGCGGGAAAAGAGGAAGAGCCATGATCGAAGTGCAGAAGAGGAGGTTGCAGCCACCACCCGTCCTTGCACCGGTCGCTGCGTTTCTATTTATGTTCGCCCTCAGTTCGCCTGTAGCGTTCGGTAATCCGTGCGCTTCCCCGCCACCGCCGCGCTTTCTGCCTGGGCAGGTCGATCACTACCCGAACGGGGCGGACATCGTTACATGTACCGAGTCGCCACCCGGCCACGAAATGTGGAGGATCGACTATCCCTCGGTTGATCGCAGTCTTACCGATTATCCCGCCATCACTTTTAATCCCGGCGATGTCGTCACGGTGGACGCGGGCGGTTGCGTGCAAAGCGGCGGCCTCGGCAAGACATGGAAACGCTACGTGAATCCCGATGACGGCAGCGGCAAGCTCGATTCACAATATTACGGGACGGTGCAGATTGTGGGCGTCACCGGCGACAACAATCCTGAGTCGATCCTGCACTGGATCGGCCCGTCTTTTATCATTCCGCAATCCGGACATCTCGCGCTCGGCTACGTCGACGATGGCGGCATAGGCGACAACGGCTATTGGAATCCCGACGATGGCATCAACAATCAGTGCGTTAACGACGACAAGACCACAGTCTTTGTCACCATCGATCGGCATGCGGCTCAGCTCGAAAATTGCAAGAAAGCCGTTAGCTTTACCAACACGCCGGTTGCACCGCCGGTCCCGGAACTCGAGCGTGTTGCGGAGCTGTTGACTGACTCCGCGGAAGTTCCGGTCGGTTTGCCGATATCCAAAGACACACAGGGCACAGGCCTGAAACACTTCCAGCTCTTCCAGGATGGACATCGCGGAGAACGCACTACGAAAAGCAATCGCCCGCTGAACTCCGCAGAAATGCACAACGACGGCTGCATTTATTTCGCCTTTACGCCCACCACCGCGCCGCTCTGGTATCCAGCCGATCTCGCCTTCGACAGCGCGCCGCAAAAAAATTGGCAGGCCAGGCCGTGGGACTCGCCGAACGCGCAAATCGGTTTCTTCGACTTGGAAGCTCTGAATCGCGATGTCACCAAATGGCTTCCCACATTCCTTCCCGGCTACTGCTCCGGCGCGGGAAATTCCTGGCGAACGAGCGCGCCGCGTTGGATCGGCGTCTGCACGCCTTCGCGCGTTCCGCCCGGTCAATGGACACCGTCGAACCTGACGAATTTTCCGCTCGCTGATCAACCGGACTCGGAAATCGCGCAATCCGGATCGGTCTGCGATTGGCATATCAAGCATGAGCCGTCCCTATCCGACGGATGCGTCGACTTCGACATGGCCGAATGGAATCCCGTCCAAAACAGGAATTTTCTCAACGCCGAGGGAACCGTCAGCAACGCTTTTCTTTCTGGCGGCGATTATAGCGGCGACCACAACGGCATGCCCGATGGCCATTACATGGGCGTGCACACCGATGTCATGACGCACAATGAAGCCGTCCAGAATTGCCCCGACATCTCCACCGCGGACCAGGGCCAGCTCTGTGCCGACTGGGAACTTAATGTCGTCACCGATGCGAACTATCGCCACCTGCTCGCACGCGATGAATCAACCTTGAACGATCGCGATGGCGGCGACTGTCAGTCGAAACACGCCAGTGAGTATCGGAAAGGTAACCAGGTAATCGATCTTGGCGGCGCGCTCGGTGTCGAGGGCGAACAATGGTATTATCCGGTTGGCTATCGACCAGAAGCCGGCGACCGCATCTTCGTGCGGGGGCAATGGATCATCGATTGCGGCCATCCCGACTGGCATGCCGAACTTCATCCCGCCAGCCTTCTCGCCAGCTCTTATTTACAAAACAGCGACTACGCGCCGATGTTCGGCACAACCTGGAACCGCCCTGTTCGCCTAACGAGCAATTGGCGCAAAATCACCGGCGGTGTCCCTGCGGTTGTGACGAAGATCGTTGCGTCACCGGTGTTCGCCGAAAGTTCGCTGGAGGTTGACGTGTGGCCGCCGGCGCGCCCGAGCGCATGCGCGCGGCTGGTCATTGCACGAGAAGACGAGACGCCGGATCCTCGCTGGTCCGGGGTTCAGTTTACTGAGAATCTCTTACCGGCTGACGGAAATCCGAACCATCTACACCTGACGATCACGCGCGCGCCGTTCAATTTGGACTTCGGCGGTGACGGCGACGTGCAGAACCCGGACTCTCATCTGACCTTTTTTACCGCCTACATGGCGTGGTGGGCCAATTCGGATGCGTGCGGCTCGTGCAAGGGTGGAAAGCGGCAAGAGGGCTTCCTGCACTACGTCATGGAGTGTCTCAAGCGTTTGATCTAATCATCTGAAACAATTTTGAAGCAGACGTCTGTTGCGGAGATTGAAAGCGTCGGGCGTTGAGCGTCGCCGGTGAGAAACTGACCGCGTTTCTCGAGCCGCCAATTAACGAGGGCCGCTACTGCGTTTTTCCCTCTCGTGCAAGCAATGGGTCTAGCCCAAAAACGATCTCGTTTGCTATAGGTAAAACGTGACGATTGCGAGAGATCAGACGGTGCGCTCTTTGATGCGCTGCTCCGCCTCAGTCAAAAACTTCGAAAGTTAGTTCCGTAAGAAATAGTCTTAGCAACCCAATCTTCGCCGCAAGCCAGCCAAGCCGAGTAAAGCGCAACCGAGCAGAGACACTGTCGTGCCACCATCGGGAACGGTCGCTAGCTCCACACTGACGTCGTCGAGCAACCAGTGGCCGTCAAAACAAGCACCTCGGAACATGAGCGCCGTAAATGAGGCCGTCGAGGCAGTCTCGGTAAACGTGTAATGGGTGTAACCGAAGGGGGTCTGACCCGTCAGGCTAAGGATCGGCACGCCCTGCCAACTTAAGCTAAAAGTGTCCACAGCGAGTCGGTTGGTGCTGGCCAAATAGAAGTCAATGGTATAGGACGCCCCAGGCGTCGTCGCAAAGGCCGGACTGAGAAAACCGATCCCGGCATTGCCAAGTGTCGCCTGAAAATTACCGGAATGCGGCGGGACTCCCGAAATTGTGCCAGTGACAAAGCCGAAGCCGAAGAATGCGTAGCCTCTAAAGTCTCCTGTTTCAAATCCCGGATTATTAATGAGGTTTGCCTTGGTGGGATAGGCAACTGAGACAGCGGCAACTGCGGTCAGGGCAAGGAGAATCTTAGGCAAGAACTTCATGCCCACTGAGTTAGCATTAAATATGCCGTTGTAGGGCGAAATACTACATGAGCCTGACTAGTAGCGGGTTACAAAACCTCAGCGGCATCGACCTCGCACAGAATTTGTAAGAGATAGCCGAAATCGTAAGCACGACCGACAATTGTCGGGTTGCTTACCGGAAAACACAGCGAGCAGCACGACGCATGCTTCTACTGGAACACAAGACCCTTTTTTTGGAACTTTGCCATTCAGTTCCCTTAGATACACGCAAGTATCTGAAGACTTCGTCGCAGCAGAGGCACAAGCAGGAGCAGCGGCTCGCCATATGCAAAAACATCGAGCAGCTCGGCGGTGAGCTGCCGTTTAACTGGCTCGACTGCGAGCTGATCTATCTCGAACGCTTCGCGAAGAAGCTGCAGCGCATCCTCGATCGACAAGTAATCGGCTTCTCATCGCGTCACGAATTGCGTCTGAATCGCTCCCAAATCGCGGCACGCCGACGGGCGAATCACGGCGAACTGTTATGGCGAACAATGCCGACGATGATTCGGCATTCAGTTCGGCGATCGTACGTGTGATACGAAACGTTACTTATTTCGTGCGCTTGTATCTGATCGGCTTCGGTTTCTCCACGTAACCAACTCGGTGCCACAAGTCCTTAATTTGTGAATCGTCGAGAAGCATCTTGCGAAACGCGTGCGCAATCTCACTCGATTTTGCCACCGGAAATTTCTTATCCACACGGTCAAACACGGTAGCAGGCGGCGACTTCCCTTCCTTGCGTGCCTCTTGGAATCGTGGGTGCACAAGCTCATTTCGCATGTCGAACAATTGAACGACTTGCTGCATGACGCCTGAGTCGAATGTCACTGGCTTTTTCAGCTGCGCGTAGATGTGTTCAATGCGCTCCCTTACGGGGTTGTGCGCCTTCGTAAACTCGTCCCAATGCGTGAGGTCAACCTGTTTGCCGACGAAATGGATATAGCCTTCGATGGCGCAACTGGCGATGATAACGCCAAGCGGATTACGCGCATAAGCAGCAAAGACTATGTTAAAGTTTTCATCTGATGCATTAACGAGCCACTTCACAAACCGAATGAAGTCATGAGCGGGGTTGTGCTTTTGGTCAAAGTCGGCGTACTCAGGAAAGTCCTCGCTCATTTTGCACCACGTTTAGCCGAATGGCTCAATCGGTCACAAGGCAAATGTCGTGCGCGGTTCTTAATGGCATAAAAGCCTTTGCTCGCTTGCGTTGTCATTGTGGCGAGCATCGGAGGAACAATCGTGAACTTTGGCGGCCGTGTTCTGACTAGCAGTTCTGACTGAGCCGTTTTTGTGCAAAAAGAACTCCGTTTTTCATAGATAAAACGTGGCAATTGCGAGGTATCAGACGGTGTGTTTCATGCGCCACAAAATCTTGAAAAGGGCGGTCATGGAATCTCTCCATGCACCATGCACCATCTGAAAAGTTTTTTTTCCTCTTGGAAAGCGTTCTGTTTCGCACATTCTTTCTCCGTTGTCGAGTCTGGATGAATCCGATTGGAAAGAATCACAAATCGTGAAATAGCGATGCAGATTATCGGTTGACTGGTCGCGAGAATTCGTTTTTAATTGACGAACACTCCCGTCCTCCGCGGTGTGTAATTCGGACCAGAGACCTGGCACCGGCACCCGACTTGTAGAAGTAGGCATTGCTCCAAATGAAAAGACTCCACAAAACAACACTGATCGGAACTATCGGAATGGCGGGCGGACTGATGATCGCTTTCCCTGTTGGAAAAGTTGAATCTGGAATCCCAAGCGTCAAAGTCCCCGGCGCCTATCCATACGAAGAAAACACGCGTGTTCCGGCGCCGACAATTGTCGACACATCAGAGGTGCCGACGCCGGTTCCTTTTCCCTATCAACAATCGTCGCCGCCGCAGTCAGCCACTCAGGATCGCGCTTCACGAACGGCAAATGCCCGTCGTCCGCTCACGACGAAAGCGGTGCGCACGGCAGCATTCAAATATAACGGGGTGTCAAATTTTTGTGCGTTTCTGGCAGCGCTCCCTGCCAACGTTAGCGTGTTCGATCCGAAAAGCGGAACAACGCGTGCACTTGTAGAAGGAGGCCGTGTAGTTCGGAAAAATGTGGCGTGGCTCCGCAAAGACAAGAAAGCGGCACGCAAACAGAACCGAACACTCGTTTCAGTCGAAGAACTCGGCGGCCGGCGGCCAGGGATTTGATCAGACCTTGCTAACATGGCGTGGCTGCCTCGCTAGGATTCGAACCTAGACAGAGAGATTCAGAGTCTCTAGTGCTACCGTTACACTACGAGGCAATGACGCGGAGAGTTGTGAGAAATTCGCAATAGCCGAAATTCCAACTCTCAACGCGAATCAACGCGAATCAGTTGAGTCTTTCCAGTTGTTTTTACGTGCCACCTGTCGCGCACTCTGCGGTCAACGATATTTCTTCGCCTTCGCGCGCGCTGTCCACATGAAGTTGCTTTCCACTTTCGGCGACTAGTCGGCGCGCATCCTTCAACATGGCGTCCAGGGTTGCGTCTTCGTGACTTGGTGCATGATGAAAAAGCAAAAGCCGGCGGACCTCCGCATCGAGCGCCAGCGACACGGCGCTGGAAATTGAACCGTGTCCCCATCCCATGTGACTTTCGTACTCTGCGTCGGTGTATTGCGCATCCAGAATCAAAATGTCGCTGCCGCAAAGGAAAGCGACGAGCTTGGTTCGCTCCTCTGTCGCAAACTTTTTCGCCTGTTCCGGACTCATCTCGTTGGTCTTCGCAGCGTGCAGCAATCGATAGGGCTCGTTGTCCGGCACGAAAGCGATTGAGCCTGTGCTCGTAGAGAGACGATAGCCAGCACAAACGCCGGGATGATTTACAAACATCGCGCGCACCTGCACCTTGCCGCAAGAAAACTCCATCTCGGTTAGCTTCCTAATATCGATCCGCGCGGAAAGTTCGCGCATCGCGATGGGAAAAAACGGAGATTTCATCGGTTCAGCCATAATTTTGCTGAAGCTCGTATCGACGCCGTCGTAGCCTCGCACACAGATTTCATTTTTCTTTGCGTATGCCGGGCCGAAGAAAGGGAGCCCCTGGATATGGTCCCAGTGAGCGTGCGTGATTAAGAGCGAGAGCTTGATCGGTTCTCCGCGAAATTCTTTTTCCAACGCGATCCCCAGGGGACGAATCCCGGAACCGGCATCGAGCACGATTATCTCGCCATCCGCGCGCACCTCAACGCAGGTGGTGTTGCCACCATAACGCAGGGTGTTGGGTCCCGGTACCGCAATGGACCCGCGCGTCCCCCAAAACTTGAGTCGGTTGGGCGAGGCTGAAACGCTAGACATGGCGTGAGAGCGCCCGACTTTGCCACGCGTTGTTGACGAAACCAAGCGTTTTCAACCCGCAAACAGTACGATCTCGCGCCAGCTGACCGCTAAAAGAAAATTGGAACGATCAAAATCGCCAGAATATTGACGACTTTGATCATGGGATTTATCGCAGGACCAGCAGTGTCTTTATAAGGATCGCCCACAGTATCGCCCGTTATCGCAGCGGCGTGCGCGAACGATCCTTTACCGCCAAGATTTCCTTCCTCGATAAATTTTTTTGCGTTATCCCAGGCGCCGCCACCGGAGGTCATGGCAATCGCAACAAATAGGCCGGTGACGATAGTTCCGACTAACAATCCTCCGAGAACGACTGGACCTAACTGCGGAATCATGGCTACGGCCACCACGAAGATCAGCGGTAGAAGCGCCGGTACAATCATCTCGCGCAACGCCGCTTTGGTCACGATGTCCACGCAAGTTCCGTACTCAGGGGTATCCTGGCCAGTCATGATGCCGGGATGCACCTGCAGTTGCCGTCGCACTTCCCGTACGACTGCGCCGGCGGCTTTACCTACCGCATCCATGCTGAAGGCAGTGAAGACGAACGGAAGCAGTCCGCCAAGGAACAGGCCGATGATTACCTTGGGGTCAGTAAGCGAAAACTGGAACACGAACGGCGTTCCGTTGCGTGCCAGGTGGTCCGTAAGCTCCTGTACGTACGAGCCGAACAAAACGAGCGCGGCCAGGCCGGCTGAAGCAATCGCATAGCCTTTGGTTACCGCTTTCATTGTGTTGCCCACCGCGTCGAGTTGATCCGTCACGCTGCGAACTTCCTTCGGCAGATTGCTCATTACTGCCACACCGCCGGCATTGTCGGTAATCGGACCGAACGAATCGAGCGAGATGATAATGCCGGCCATGGACAACATCGCCATCACGGCAATCGCGATTCCATAAAGGCCGCCGAAGTGAAAACTCAGCAAAATGGCGATTGCAATACAGCCCACTGGCAACGCGGTAGCGTGCTGACCAACCGCGAGTCCGGCGATGATATTTGTGGCATGGCCCGTCTCTGAGGCACGTGCAATTTTTTGAACGGGCCGGTAATGCATCGACGTATAGTAATTGGTAATCACGACGACCGCCGCGGTCATGATCAGCCCGACAACCGACGCCCAGTATAATTGCGTTGGTGAGCGCATTTGTCCGCCCACCACGATGCCGGCCGGGAACAGGTAGTGCGTAGCGGGCCAGAAGAGAACGGCCGAAATGATTGCGCTAGTAACGACTCCACCCATTAGCACGTTGGCCGGTTTGCCACCGGCGAAGTTTACGAACAAAACACCGAGAATTGCGCCCAACACAGAGATTCCGCCGAGCACGAATGGATAAACCACTGCCGCTGGATTTCCGGGCAACGTGAGCGCGCCAACCAGGATCGCGCCGATCAAGCTCACCGCGTAGGTCTCGAACACGTCGGCGGCCATGCCGGCGCAATCGCCGACGTTGTCGCCGACATTATCAGCAATCGTGGCGGGATTGCGGGGATCGTCTTCTTCCAAACCCTTCTCGATCTTGCCGACGAGATCCGCGCCGACATCGGCGGCCTTGGTGTAAATGCCACCGCCAAGTCTTGCGAACACGCTGATGAGACTGGCCCCAAGGGCGAGACCAACCAGGCTATTGATTGCCATCCGCGATCCGGCAATATGTGAGACGGCCGTGTAGAAAATCGACACCGCCAATAGCGCAAGCCCCACGACGAGCAAACCTGTCACAGCACCGCCGTTGAATGCCATTCGCAGGGCTTTGTTTATCGAGGCGGTTGCAGCTTGAGTCGTGCGCACGTTTGCGACGACCGCGATGCGCATCCCAATGTAACCCGCCGAAAGCGAGCAAAACGCACCGATCAAAAAACCAAACGCCGTGGCGCGATCTTTGAAAATAAAGAGCAAAATAAAAATGATTACTGCGATGCAACTGATGGTGATAACCTGGCGATTCAGATACGCCTTCGCCCCCTCCTGGATTGCGCCGGAAATCTGTCGCATCCGTTCATTGCCCGCGGGGGAACGAGTGACTATGCCAATCAAAATAAATGCGGCTATGAGTCCGATCGCGGCGCATACCATCGACAGCGGCACGCCTGAATCAAGAATCGTCAGGCCAAGTAGAATGCTCATGAGTGTTCCGGGTGAAAGTTGGGGACTTTAGTGGGTTTTCACGCGCTGGCAATTCGTTATTGAAAACAAAGGCGAAACTACATTTCGACTTTTCCTGCCGACTATCCTATGGCCGCCTGGCTGTGTCGAAAATGTTCATACGCAATCCGCGACAGGGAAGCACAGCGCATGACTACAACTCGAAAAATGTCCGCAACCGCTGCAGGAAGTTGGCCGTGTATTCGCGTTCTTTTCCCGCGTGATGGCCTTCGGAAACGGCCTCTTTCAGCAAGCCTTCAGTTTCCATTTTTCGCCTGGCAAGCAATTCGCTGAGGCGTTCGAGGCAATCGGGCGCAGCGCGGAGCACTTCTGCCATCACCGGCTTTCCAATCTCCATGACCTGGCAATCAGTTTCGGCGCGCACGGTTGCTGTTCGGCGTTCGCCGGTGAGAAGAGACATTTCTCCGAAGCAATCGGGGGCCTTCAAAGTTGCCAATGGAATCGAAGTACCGTTTTTCGAGATCGACACTTCGGCTGCTCCGCTCAACAACACAAACATGGACTCGCCCTCGGCGCCTTCCCTGATAACGCGTTCGCCGCGACCAAAATGACTGACCTGAGACTGCTGCACCAGACTGTCGATCTGCTCATCCGAAAGACATTCGAACAAGGCTTCGGAACGCAAGACCGCCCGGGCTTCCTGATATTCTTCCTGGATCGACGTGGCCGCTTTGCGCTCCACGTGTAGGGTGCGAATCGGAAACGGGATGGTGATCCCCTGACGCTTGAGCTCATACCAGACATTGGTGCGTATAGAATCGTTGGTTTCGTTCATCCTGGCGTGATTGCCCATATAGAACTTGATCTCGTAGATCACAGCGAAATCGGCAAAGTCGACCAGAAAAACTTTTACGGGAGGATCCGCCAAAACGTTGCGCGCGCTTTGGGCGGCACGGGCCAGCGCGTCTTTCACTCGATTCGGTGGACTCTTATATTCAATTCCTACGCGAATGCGCATCGCGTGGACTTCCGTCGGATAGTGCAGATTGACGATCTGGTGGCTAACCATCTCGTTGTTTGGGATGTCGAGGTAAATGTCGTCATTCGTGCAGAGCCGAGTGGAACGCCAGTTGATCTCGCGCACTTCGGCGTACGTGTCGCCTACCTTCAACCAATCACCGACCTTAAAGGGCCGATTAATTTGGATCGATATGCCGCCGATAATTCCGGCAAAGAGATTCTGTCCGGCGAAGCCGAGGATGATCGCGACTACTCCGGAACCCGCCAGCAGCCCTTTCAACTGCGCTTCGGCATGATAGCCGTAGCTCAGGACCAACAGCAATACGATCAGAAAAATGATCCCGCCGACAACCTCACGCAGAAAATGCGGGATTGGTGTATGCCGCTTCTTTTCGAAATAAAAATCCCATACGTACCGGTTCATCAGCGCCACCACCACCGCTGTGCTCAACAGAATCACGGCTGTGCCGACATGATTTCGCCAGGATGCCTGGACGCCATAAACGCTAAGGGCTGCGTAGAAGGCCAGAATCAGGCAAAAAAGCCGGAACAGCAGGCCAAGTCGCACGCCAGCGCGTCGCTTCAAGAAGCGGCCCACCCAAAGCGCGATGAAAAACGTTCCAATAAATACGAGCGCTGTGATCGCAGTCCGCTCTGCTTCCGACAGTCCGCTAAACATCAAGACGGTAGTATATCAGAAGAGAGCGGCTGGAACAGACTTCTTGTTAAACGCCGGGGTGGATCGGTTTCTCCTGAAAACGATGGCCAAAACAAACGCCTAAGGTGCAATATCAGGCGGCAAGATGTAGAGGCGTGTGTCCTCACGCGGGGGGTCCAGAGCTACGGCTGGGGACAGCCGCCACTACAACCATAACCAGTCGCCGCGGCGACGCGTTCCACCTTGCCTACGAACGTGGCGCGATAACCAGCCAGGCCCAGCCGGCAAGAAAACAGAGGCCCCCAACAGGAGTAATCGCTCCGAGCCATCGAACATTTGCCAGTGCCATCAGATACAAACTGCCGCTAAAAATAACAATACCAGCAAAGAGCAACCACCATGCGCTACGATTGGCGGCGACATAAAGCGCGAGAACCAGAAGCGCGATGGCATGGATGAAATGATAAAACACCGCTTTATTCCAGACATCGAGCATGCCTTTTGTTTCCAGTGTTTGCTTGAGGCCATGTGCCCCAAAGGCGCCAAGTGCGACAGCGAGAAAACAAAGCAGAGCTGCAATCCGAAAGAGTCCAATCGACATTTATTAATTTGTATCTCGAACGTCCTGGCGGTGTCGCCAAGTTTTTTTTGGAGATTGCTTTGTGTGCCAGAAGAGAAAATGCAATTACTAGCGCGGTTCCCATGACGGTCGAGCAAGCATTGCTTTCGTTCACTTTAACGGCTGGTTTGCTGACCATCACACCGGGCCTGGATACGGCGCTGGTTTTGCGAACCGCAGCCGTGGAGGGCAGAAAAAAAGCAATGCTTGCCGGAATAGGCATTTGTACCGGTTGTTTGCTGTGGGGTGCTGCGGCTTCGTTCGGTTTAAGCGCACTACTCGCCGTTTCCGGGCTTGCTTACAACGCACTTCGGGTCGCTGGCGCTATTTATCTAAGCTATTTGGGAATCAAATTGTTTGTTCGCGCCTTTGCTTCCAGCTCTTCAAACGGCGCTGTCGAACCAGTTTTGAAAAAACGCAGGGATCGACACAATTCTGCATGGTTGAAGCGTGGTTTGTTGACGAACCTTCTTAACCCCAAGGTCGGCGTTTTCTATTTGAGCTTCCTGCCACAATTCATTCCAACGGAAGTTCAGGTTTGGTCGTTCAGCATTCTGCTGGCTTTGATTCATGCGACACAAGGGCTTCTTTGGTTTTTACTGTTAACAAACGCGACTGAATTGATATCAGGCTGGCTGAGACAGCGCCGCGTGGCCACTGCGCTCGATAGTGCAATGGGCGCTATCTTCATCGCGTTTGGCCTGAAGCTTGCGCTCGACAAAGCGCGCTGAACAAGAACGGCCGGCGCGCTTTCTGGCGAATTGGCGAGTAACCCTCTAAGGGACCTTTCGACAGAGTAGCAACGATTATAGACTGCAGGCTCAAATGAGCGCTGCGCCGGGGCCAAGACTCGTTGATTCAAACCTCGACGCAGTCGCCAGCAAGGTTCCGGAGGTAACGCTTGCGTTTTGGATCGTTAAGATCCTCGCGACAACGCTGGGCGAAACCGGTGGCGATGCCGTAACCATGTCTTGGCTTGGCGAAACGACTCCCGAGGCCAAGGGCACAGGCTATCTTATAGGCACGGCAATCTTCGGCGTCATTTTTATCGTCGCGGTCCTGGTGCAGATCAGAGCCAAGAAATTTCACCCGTTTCTTTTCTGGCTGACGATTGTCGCGACGACGACGGTCGGCACCACGCTTGCCGATTATTGCACAAGGTCGCTCGGCGTCGGCTATACCGGCGGTTCAACCATCTTGTTGATTTGTGTGATTGCGTCGCTTCTGACCTGGCGCTGGTCAACTGGGAGTATATCGATCGACACGGTAAGTACGCCGAAGGTCGAGATCTTTTATTGGGTGACAATCATGTTCTCCCAGACACTGGGGACGGCGCTTGGCGATTGGGTGGCCGACACGAATGAAATGGGCTATCTCGGTGCTGCCGCTGTTTTCGGCGGATTACTTTTGTTGACTGCTCTTCTTTACTACCTCACGAGCTTTTCGCGGGTCATTTTGTTTTGGGCTGCATTCATTTTGACTCGCCCACTCGGAGCCACGCTCGGCGATTTTCTAGACAAGCCGGCGGCGGAGGGCGGCCTGGCTCTGAGCCGTTACGCCGCATCGCTCGCGCTTTTGGTGGTGATTGTCGCCTTGATTCTGATCCTTCCGCAGAAGCCCGCTTCAAAAGCGCATTGATCTCGTTCAATAAACGAATTGCATCCCAAAATAGCCGATGAGCGCGGTCGGTTGATCGGGCGAACAAAGTTCGTGTCCCATCGACACAATCAGGATGTAGTTTTCGGTAAACTCATGTCGCAAACCAACATTTAGCGTGAGCACGTCGCGACTGAAATTCATTTGCGAGTCGTTGTGAAGCTCTGCCATTAGCATTGTTGGTTTGGCAAGATCGAGCCCGCAGACAATTCCATATAACCATTCGCTCCGACCAACAATGGTCGCTCGCGGACCAAACTCAGCATCCACATGTAACCGGCCAAACGTCTTCGCCGCTTGAAATGGAACTTGAAAACGTGTGCCGTCGTCAGCCAGGCCACGACGGACTGATGAGTGCGAGACGTTGAAAATGACGCGAGGAAACATTGAGATATCGAAACCGCTCGTCGCCTCGTCGAGGAACCGCCATTTCACTGCAGCCTCAGTTTCGCCCATTCCGCCGATCACGCCCTGGTCGCTACGCTTCAAGAGTACCGGTGCCGTTTGCAACGTCAGCTGAACGTGGTCGCCGACTCCGTAATTTAGATCGATCGCTGGAACGTCGGTCGAAGTCTCGTTCGGGCGATGTTCGAACGCGATCGCGAAATTGTTTTCCCATTTGCCGTTGCCCGGCGTGCCCGGATCGTCCGTGATCATCGGCGGACCGCCTTGCCCAAATGCAACGCGCGCTACTACTGCAAACAACATCGCAATAGCTAATCGCCGCACACGCTAACGTTTCGCAGATTCCGCAGGAGCGTAAACGAGAAGCTTGAGTGTGTTGGGAACAACGGCGGGTCGTCCGGGAGAGGCGCCGGGAGACGGGGATGGTGGCGGTTGAAACTGGGCCGACGGCAAATATATCCGATGTGATTTTGGGTCGAGCGCCATGGTCCGAGCGCCGCGCTCAGTCTTCAAAGTTTGAAGGACCGTGAATTTGTCTGGCGCTTCCTCTCTCACGATTGTTGTGGTGCCGTCTCCAGAGGAAGCGAATGCGAGCTGCTTTGCGTCATCGAAAACACAGCCGTCCACACCGGCGCCAATCGGAACACTTGCGACCACCTTTCCGCTTTCGGTATCGACCATGACCATCATTCTATTGTGGCAACCCGAGAACAATCGATGATGTCTTGCATCCAAAGCGATACCGCTTGGTTCTTCGCCCGGTGCAAGAGACCAGTGCGCGACGACTTCATGTTTATCCACATCGATCACCGCGACTTCACTCTTGTCCTCGATGTTGCAGTAAACGCGCCCGGCCGCTTCATCTACTGCTGCAAATTCTGGATTTCCTTCCAACGGGATCGTCGCGGAGACGGTAGCGGCTTTCGCGTCAATAACGGTAACCGAATTTCCGGTATGATTGAAAACGTAGACCTCGCCATGATGTGGCTCATAAACGATAGCGTCGGGGCTTGGGTCGGTATCAATTTTCGAGATTGTTTTCAATGTTTTTAGATCGACAACGCTCGATTTCGATTCCTTGCCATTGGATGAGAAACCGCGTTGCAACGCGGGCACAGGCACGAAAGCATGCACGCCAGGTGTCTCAGCAATTTCGCCGGCGATAGTATTTTTGTTCAGATCCACAACGACGACCTTTGTCGCGTGCGCAAGGTAGAGACGGCTCGAGGGCGAATCGATCGTCAAGATGTCCCAGCCGCCTTCGCCTCCAATCGGTATCTCGGCTGCAAACTGGTAAGGCCCGCTGGCCATCGCGGTCCCACACACTAGACCAAGCAGACATCCAGCTATCCATCGAGAAACCGAAGACACTTCTTTATTCCAGACTGCGGTTGATTTTCATTGATTGCGAAAGCTTATCGACCCATCGCTTTGCTAATGCCATTTAACAACGTCAGACCTCAAAGTTGAAATCGTTGCCGATGCCGGTACGCATTTTTGCAGCCACGATGAATCACACCCAGGAAAACGAGCTCGCCGCCGATCAGATGCCGTCCTGGCGGGAAGTGTTTCTTTATTTCCTTTTTCTCGGGTTTGTCAATATCGGCGGGCCGGTGGCGCAGATCACGATGATGTTTAATCACATGGTGGAAAAGCGCCGATGGTTGTCCAAAGACCGTTTCATCAAGATTATGGCTTTTTGCCATATGCTTCCCGGGCCTGAGGCGCTACAGCTGGCCATTTACGTTGGGTATTTGAAACGCAAGCTGTGGGGCGGGGTTCTGGCTGGCCTTACATTCATTTTGCCAGGTGCGATTGCCATGATCGTTCTAAGCTGGCTTTATGTTCATTACGGCAAGCTGCCTCAAGTTACGAATGCCCTCTACGTTCTTAAACCAGCCGTGTTCGGCATCATCGCCGCCGGGATCATCAAGCTCGGTCGTGCCGCGATTCGAAGTGTTTTTCTCGCTGTTTTGCTCGTCGGGGCGTTTGTGGGAATGCGTTTCTTCGGAATCAATTTCCTGTTGATACTTCTCATTGCCGGTCTGCTGAATCTGATCGTTGAGCAAGGTTCGCCACTATCAAGGAGAACGGCGCCGACATTGCCGCTAATGATTGGAGGAATCAGTGTTTTGCTTCCGCTTACTGATTCGCGGCTATTTCAAATTGCATGGTTGTTTCTAAAGACCGGGCTGCTGAGTTTTGGCGGCGCCTATGCATCGCTTGTTTTCGTGCA
>DATBEX010000182.1:0-21607 GCA_036558805.1 Candidatus Udaeobacter sp. | reverse complement strand
CTCACCTCGCCCATATCCGCCAAGGGCGATCAAGGCCAGCGGAACCCTGTTCGCGCTGTTGCCACGAGCAGCCGTCGAAGCTGCAGCCCCAAATACGTATTGCAACAAGATGTCAACCAGCTCAGCCCGCCGGGCGCAAATTTCACGGCCACCTCCGCCAGCCTGGTGCTTCAGGCGCAACCGATGCTCCTCAACCTTCAAGAACTTCTTGTAAAGCGGGAGAACTTCGGTTGGACGTCTGGCTCCTGTCGCCGCGAGGCGCCTTGCAGCATGCGCCAAGACTTGCTCCAAGTGACGGGACGTTTTCATCACGAATTCCGATTGCTTCTCAATCTAAAATCGGAAGGTCAAAATCCAAAATCTCATCGCAGATGGCGAACAAGTGATCCGCCAAGGAAGCGCGTTTACCTTCGCGATAAGCCGTCACGGCTCGAGATTCAGTATTTCAGAAATGAAGTGATGGGGGTCGATTCGAGTCGTTCGCGTCCATGAAGAAATTCCAACTCGATCAGAAACTGTGCTTCGAGCAGGTGTCCTCCGGCCTTGCGAATGAGAGCGGCCGCGGCAGCAGAAGTGCCGCCGGTCGCCAACAAGTCATCGACCAGGACAATTTGTTCGCCTGGGGTAATGGCATCGACGTGCATTTCCATTTCTGCTTCACCGTACTCGAGCGAGTAACTGGCGACGTCAGTCTTGAAGGGCAGCTTGCCTCGCTTTCGAATGGGAACAAAACCGACGCCGAGCTCGTATGCGACCGCCGATCCAAAAACAAATCCGCGCGCATCGATACCAACGATCTTATCAATCTTTCTTTCGCGGCACCGGTCCAGAAAGAGATCTATTGATGCGCGAAATAATGCCGGATCGCTCAGGATCGGCGTGATATCTTTGAACACGATCCCCTTTTTCGGAAAATCTGGAACATCGCGCACACTGGCACGTAGTTTCTCGACCAAGTTGGAAACCATTGGCGCGACGCTAACGGTGCGCGGACAAACGTCAATGGCGACAAATCAATGATTCATTGTCATGTAGATGAAATTTTCCGTTTTGCCATTTTCGACCCACCAAAGCAGGACCTAATGAATACGTGCTTCGTCCGGCGAAACACAAATATAACCTGCGCGAGAATCTCCTCCGAGGATCTCCAGCGCCAGTCTTGGCGAATACAAGCTGCTTTGCCATAAACCCAAGCAACTCTAGAATAAGCCCTGGTGGATCGAAACCTTCTGATCATTTCAACAGTCTGTTTTCTCGCGGCAGTTGTGCGCACCGGGATCGTTCTGCGCACCGGCTTTTTTCGGCCCGGGAAATTTAATTTTCTGGCGATCGGATTGGGTTTTCTCTTTCAGACCGCGTTTTTATCGATTCGCGGTCATGCGGTGGGACGTTGTCCACTGACAAACTTGTTTGAGGTTTTTATCTTTCTTGCCTGGGCGGTAGCATTGATCTACCTGCTGGTCGGGCCGGCCTACCGCCTTTCACTCATGGGCGCGTTTACCGCGCCCCTGGTAGTGCTCCTGCAGGGTTTCGCATTAATTGCGCCAATCGATATTCGCCATCCAGTCAATTTGCCCGCCAATCCTTCATTGGAATTTCATGCGTCCGTTTCTCTGGTGGCATATGGCGCGTTCGCACTGGCCTGCATCGCCGGAGTGATGTACCTCGTGCAGGAGCGCCAGCTCAAGACACACCAATTGCGCTCAATTTTTTACCATCTGCCGCCGCTGACGGATCTCTTTGCTGCAATCACACGCCTGCTTTGGTGGGGCTTCATTCTTTATACCGTCGGGATTGTCAGTGGCTTTTTTACAGGCCGACCTTTACCGCGTGTGCAAGTAGTCGCGGCCATTGGCGTGTGGTTGCTCTACGCTGCGATCCTGCAAGGCCGGTATCTTCGCCGAATCGCGCCGAAGCGAATTGCAGCGCTGTGCATCGTCGGATTCAGTGTGGCGCTTACTCTCCTCTGGGGAATCACTTTCTCAGCTCAAACGCACTCCGTCCCATGAATCTTTTCTGCGTCGGCCTGAGTCATCACACTGCCAATGTGGAAACGCGTGAACGTTTCGCAGGAGGCGCTGGCTCCGAATGCACGCTTCGTGAGGCGGGTTGCGCCGAAGCATTGGTGCTGGCCACCTGTAACCGTGTGGAAGTGTATGCCGCGTCGGAAAAGCGCGTCTCTACAGATCAAATTGCTGAATGTTTGCTACAAAAGGCCGAGGTCAACGACCGGGGCCACAGCGAAGCATTGCCTTTTTACCGTTACGAAGCTGCGAAGTGTGTACAACACCTGTTTCGGGTCGCTTCGGGATTAGACTCGATGGTCGTGGGCGAGACGGAAATTCTTGGCCAGACAAAGAAAGCTTACCAATCCGCGCGGGAGACGGGCGCGGTCGGTCCCTGTCTTCATCGCTTGTTTCAACGCGCTTTTCGTGTCGCAAAGCAGGTCCGCACCTATACTGAGATTACGCGTGGATCGGTATCAGTCGGCTCCGTTGCAGTAGATCTGGCTCAGAAAATTTTTGGTAAGCTCAGCGATTGCGGGGTCTTGGTTTTAGGGGCCGGTGAAACAAGCGAGCGTACGGTGCGAACGCTCATTTCTCGAGGTGCGAATGATCTGCGCGTGAGCAATCGCTCAAACGATCGCGCCGAGGAACTGGCACAGCGAGTAGGTGGTCGGGCCGTCCGCTTCGATGAGTGGCCACAGCAGTGCAGTGAAATCGACATCCTGATTACATCGACTTCTTCAGAAACTCCCTTGCTAACACCGACAAATCTGGGACCCATGTTGGCCAATCGTATTGATCGACCCCTTTTCATCATCGACATCGCCGTTCCGCGCGATGTCGATCCGACCGTGAACGAAATGGACGGGGTGTATCTTTACGACATTGATGCGTTGCGGTCTGTCGCGGAGCAGTCGCTCGCTGTGCGCCGCCAACAAATCGCCTCTGCCGAAGCAATCATTGCCGAACATGTCGCAGATTTCTTCGACAAGATTTCTGGCGAACTAACCCGTGGTTCGCAAATCACAGCAGGTTCGCCCGTCGCTGACAGTTCATTGCCGGCCTCCCAGCTGTAGGGAAGCTGACAACTTCCCCTGCCCTCGGTCGCGGATTACATTCCTGCGATGACAAAGGAAATCATCCTGGGGACGCGTGGCAGCGAGCTCGCGCGCGCACAAGCCCGGTTGGTTGAAAAAGCAATTCAAGCGGCGCAACGGGACACCAGAATCGACACGAGAATCATCGCGACAAAAGGCGACGAAGCCGAGCGTTCCGAACCTCAAACGGGTCGCAAGGGACTATTCACGGCAGAAATTGAGCGCGCGCTTCTGGCCGGCGAGATCGATGTCGCGGTTCACAGCGCGAAGGATTTGCCGAGTAAAACAAGCCCAGACACAGAAATTGCTGCGGTGCTTCCTCGTGCACCAGTGGATGACGTGCTGGTTTCGAAACATCCAGGTGGATTTGCTTCGTTGCCGCACGGCGCGACAATCGCCACGGGTAGCGTCCGAAGAAAACGCCAGTTACTCTGGAAACGCGCAGACCTCAAGATTGTCGATCTTCGCGGGAATGTTCCGACCCGGCTTCGCAAATTCGCCGACAACGATTGGGACGCAATCGCCCTGGCTCATGCGGGACTTTCGCGGCTGGGCCTGTCACCGGCTGATGACAAAATTCTTTTCGCAGAGAGGCAATTCTTCGTTGAGATCCTTCCGCACAAAATTTTTTTGCCTGCAGGTGGTCAGGGGATCATTGCGCTTCAGGTTCGTGCAGGCGATCAAAACACAAAGGCAACCGCCGAACTTGTGAATGATCGGCAGACGTTGTTTTGTCTGCGGGCGGAACGAGAGTTTCTGCGTTTGTTGCAGGGCGATTGTAATTGTCCCGTCGGGGTGCTCGCATCGATCGACAACAACAGGATGAAACTGACAGCCCAATTGTTTATCGATCAATTAGCAGCACCGCGAGAGGCCGAAGCCGCAGGCGCTCACACTGAGGATGAACGACTCGCCAAAGAGGTATTGAACCGATTAGGAGCGCCCAACTTCCAGGCAACGCCGCGGCCTTAAATGTGACTATGAGCAAGAATGCTAAGGTTTTTTTGGTTGGTGCCGGTCCGGGCGACCTCGGCCTGGTTACACTGCGGGCTAAGGAGTGCATCGAGAATGCGGACGTGATCGTTTACGACCATTTGGCAAATCCCGACGCGCTCGGTTGGGCACGGGACGACGCGGAAATTGTTTACGTCGGCAAAACCTCCGGGAAATCGCAAATCAGCCAGCAGGAAATTAACGCTTTGCTGATCGAAAAGGCGCGTGAAGGAAAACAGGTCGTCCGCTTAAAAGGCGGGGATCCGTTTGTGTTTGGTCGAGGCGCCGAGGAAGCGGAGGCAATCGCCGATGCAGGTATTCCATTCGAAGTTGTGCCTGGAATCACCTCCTCCATCGCCGGGCCAGCGTACGCTGGTATTCCTGTGACACACCGGGCACACAATTCACACCTTACATTTTTTACAGGCCACGAAGACCCGGCAAAGCCAGAGAGCGCAATTGATTACCCTGCACTGGCGAAGCTTGGCGGGACGCAGGTGATGTTGATGGGTGTGGAACGCCTCGGATCGATCACGAGCGAAATGATGAAACACGGTGTGCGAGGCGATTTGCCGGTGGCCCTCGTCCGCTGGGCTACCACCGGGCGACAGGAAACGCTCGTCGGCACACTTCAAGATATCGCGCAAAAGGCGGTAGTCAGTGGATTTGAAGCTCCCGCGGTGGCGGTATTTGGAGAAGTAGTCGTCTTCCGAAACAAACTCAATTGGTACGAAAAACGGCCGCTCCTTGGGAAAAGAATTGTCGTTACGCGAACAAGAAGACAAGCCAGTGTGTTAAGCAGCAAATTGCGCGCACTGGGCGCTCACGTTATCGAACTGCCCACTATTCGAATCGAGCCGCCGAACGATTTGCGCGAGTTCGCAGAGCTTGTGCAGGATGCGCACATTTACGACTGGATTGTGTTCACCAGCGCAAACGGGGTTGAAGCCTTCTTTAATATTTTCTTCAAATTGTACGATGACGCGCGTGAAATCGGCGGCGCCCGGATCGCCGCCATCGGTCCGGCCACGGCGCAACGGGTGAAGGACCTTCATTTGCATGTCGATCTTCAGCCGGCGGAATTCGTGGCTGAAGACATTGTGCGAGAGTTTAAAAAACTGGGAAGCGTCGAAAACCTAAAGATTCTCCTGGTGCGCGCTGAAAAAGCGCGGGACGTACTTCCGAAAGAGCTTTCGGCCTTGGGAGCGATCGTCGACGAAGCCTTTGCGTATCGGACTATGCCGGAGACACGGGATACGGGCGATGCGCGTCGGCAACTGGCGGACGGTGGCGCCGATTTAATTACGTTTACCAGCTCGTCGACTGTGGAAAATTTTCTGGCGCTTGGGCTGCCCTGGCCAAAAGGAATGCAAATTGCCAGTATTGGTCCAATCACCTCTCAGACCGCCCGCGACAATGGCTTGAAGATCGCTGTCGAAGCACAGCGGCATGACATTGAGGGCTTGGTACAGGCAATCACCGAGTTCTTTGGCCTGAAAGCCGGCAAGCGTTAAAGAGCTAAAACAGCCCTATCGCACCGACGAGATCGCTTAGTCGAATTGCCCAGTGGCCTAAGGATTGAAGCGAAACTTGGTTCGGCCGCGCTTGGCGTTGGCTTTCGCTTTACGGCGATGCTTTTGCGAAGGCGTCTCGAAGGCGCGCAATCGGCGGACCTCCTCGAGAATGCCCTCCGCATCCAGCTTATTCTTTAGCCGCTTTAACGCGCGATCGACAGGTTCACCTTTACGAACGATCACTTCTGGCATCAATAATCACTCCTGACTTTAGCGATAGACTCCTAAATAGCGAGCGGGAGCCTACTCGGGCCGGGCGGCCCCGTCAAATTTGCCAGCAAACTGACGTTTAACGTCGCCTAGAGGACCAGGCTAGCAGAGGTGACGAACGCTTCCCGCACGTCTGTGACCAAAGAGCAAATTGCTCAGCTGAACAGCTTTACAATAGGAGCGCGATGGGAACCACGCCTCTCCTGTCCCGGCGCTACGATCTCGGTGCCAACCGACCCGCGGTAGTGGTTTGTTGAATCACTTCGCGGCGCAGCGCACTCGCATCGCGACCTCGGGCCCGCGTCCACCACAACACAATTGGGGATGCAATGAAAATAGACGAATACGTTCCAACGATAACGCCGACAAGGAAGGAGAATGCGAAGTCGTTTAAAACCGGTCCTCCAAAGAAATAGAGCGCAAGCACAGTCAATAAAACCGTGCCTCCGGTCAGAATCGTACGAGAGAGCGTTTCGTTAATGGAGGTGTTCATGATTTCGGCTATTGATCCCGAGAGGCTGTCGCGCAAGCCACTGCGAATGCGGTCGAACACGACAATCTTGTCGTTGATAGAATAGCCAGCGATCGTCAAAACGGCAGCAACCATGATCAAGGAAAGCTCTCGACCGCTCAAAGAAAAGATACCAAGCGTGATAATAAGATCGTGTGCCAGCGCAACGAGCGAACCGACCGCAAAGGAAGTCCCAAATCGGAAGCTTACGTAAAGGAAGATTCCCACGAGGCCCAGAGCGAGGGCCAGAGCGCTTTTTGTTGCCAGTTCTTTTCCAACGAGGGCGCCGACATGGTCGGTCTGTTCAAATTTCAAACCTGCTGTAGGCAGCGCCTCGCTCAGTCTGGCTTTGATCTTATCAGCGGCACCGGCGTCAGCCCGAATGCTGATGAGATCCCGGTTGGCAACCTTTTCCGATTGAATCACGCTGTTTTGAAAACCAGTATGGGCCAGCGCAGAACGGACCTCGTCTGGCGTTAGCTTTTGGGCCGCGGAGAGAACAAGCAAATCGCCCCCTCTAAAATCAGCGCCGAGGTTACGGTCACCCCTGAAGATCAGAACGCCCAGACACAGAAGCGTTACCAAGGCCGAGGCTGACACAAACTTCCGTGCGTGGCCAAGAAAATCGAAAGCTTTCGAACGGATCAGGTGCAGCATCGACACCCTCTTCAACAAACCCAGCGAGAATCCCCAGGAAAAACAGGTGTATGTCACCAGAAGCGAAGAAAACATCGATGCCACGATGCCAATCGTTAGCGTGAGCGCGAATCCCTTTACCGGTCCGCTCGCCAGCCAGAAGAGAATCGCCGCAGTCAGGAATTGCGTAACGTGAGCGTCGAAAATCGCGCTGAATGCCTTTCGATAAGAAGTATCGATCGCCACTCGGAGCGATTTCCCCTGTTTAATTTCGTCCCGGAGTCGCTCGTAAATCAGAACGTTCGCGTCGACAGCAATTCCAAGGCTAAGAATAAGACCGGCGATACCTGGCAAAGTCAGTACGCTGTTAAACATGCCGAGAGCGCCGACCACCATGATACAGTTAATCAACAGAGCGATGTCCGCGATCAGACCTACCAACCGGTAGTAAATCACCATGAAGACCACCACCAGCGCGAAGCCTACAATTCCTGAATAGATTCCGCTTCTAATCGAGTCGCTGCCGAGACTGGCTGAGACCTGACGCTCTTCCTCAATTTTCACCGGTGTTTGGAGCGGATTCTCCAGCACGCTTGCAAGCCCGCGTGCTTCTTCCTCAGTAAATCTTCCCGTGATCTGCGCGTCGCCGCCGTAAATTGCATCCTGAATCACGGGCGCAGATTGAATGACGCCATCAAGTACAATCGCGAACCGATGATGGACGTTCGCAGCCGTAATGTCGCCGAACTTCTTTGCGCCTTCGCTATCGAATCGCAAATGGACTACCCAACCATCTCGCTCGTAGGAGGCTCCAGCGCTCGACACGCGATCTCCGGATAAGTCGGCTTTCTTTTTTACCAGCAGTCGTTCTTCAACCGGTTTTTCTCCCTCCACCACGTGTTGTTGTTTGTACGTTTCAATCCGAAACTCCGGTGGAATTACCTGCCTTCCCGCATCGATTTCGCGTAATCGTTCGCCGTTATCAGGATACACCAGACGGAACTCAAGCTTGGCTACCCGCGAGAGTTGATCGCGCGCCTCTTGGATTTTTGCTGCATCGAGACCGGGGATTTGCACCAGGATGCGATCATTACCCTGGGGTGTAATAATCGGTTCGCTGACGCCGAATTGATCGACACGCTTGCGGATCGCTTCAATCGCCTGATCGACCATTGACTTTGTAATTGGTCGCCTGGTCCCATCCGCGCTTACGGCCGGCTCCAGCCGGATCAGGAAGGAAGTGCCACCCTGGAGGTCCAGACCAAGATGGATCCTCCCCCTACGTATGACCGTTCCATCCGGCCCCTTCACATCGAAAGGGGGATACGTCGACCAAAGGCAAAACGCCGTGACGACAATGGTCAGCACCGTCCCCAGAATTCGACGTAATCGATCGCTTTCGGTCGCAAAGTACCACCCGAATAAAGCCAGTATGGCAAGTCCTATGAAGAATGTAAGCGCAGGGGTCATTCCAATTTCACGATCTATCCATCCAGATAATCTAACAAACTAGCTCTCTTTGAGCACCGTCGAGATCGCCGATTTCTCCATCTCGATCTTTACGTTATCGGCTACTTTCACCAGCACGGTGTTTTCTTTCACATTCGAGATTAATCCGTGAATGCCGGCATTGGTCACAACTCGGTCTCCGGTTTTCAAACCTGCCATTAACTTCTGCTGCTGTTCCTGCCGCTTTTTCTGCGGTCGAATCATCACAAAGTACATGATGACGAAAATAAAAATCAGCGGCACGAAAAACGAACCAATACCGCCACCCGGCATCTGTTGAGGAGCCGCGCTTTGAGCCTGAGCAAGAAAGGTCTGGAACATATCTAAAATTGAAGAGCGCACCTTAAGCCCGAAAGCGTTCCCTGCAATCGTTCTTTCGCGTCGGTCGTATTATCGCAAACAGCCTGCTCGACCAGACAATCCATGCTGTTTTCGTTTGATGAAAAATCGGCCGGGCGTGCTAATCTTCGTTCGCTGATGACGGGGGTATAGCTCAGTTGGTAGAGCGTCTCGTTCGCAATGAGAAGGCCAGGGGTTCGAATCCCCTTACCTCCACTTCGATCGCCGAATGGATGGCGCGAAATTCTTAACAAACCAAAGAGCACTGTCCGTAAGGGACTTAGTAAGAAATTCGAAAGTCGGCTGGAAGCATCGTGCCCGTGCCCATCGTTCCACCCGAGCCATATGTCGCCTCCGGTTCGCCCAGGCTGGCGGATGGCGCCGGAATCGTTTGCTGTCCCTTCGACTTGAGGGATTCGTTTAACGCCGGCAAATCCTCGGCAAGCAATTTATCAAATTCCTTCGTGACGTCCCCCAATTCCCGCTTAAGCACATTGATGTACCCAGTCTGATAAGTCCCGGGTTTTCCTTCGTAACTAAGAATCGCCCCGTAAAGCTGGTCGGTGTGCTCTCGCAAGCGCTCCTCACCGGTGATCGCACCGCCCTCCGTCGTCGCGACGATTTTGTTGCGAACTGCCTCAACTTTTCCATCGAAATCGGAGAGGTTTTTTCGAACCGGATCGCTTTCGGGCAACGCCGCAACGTTTTGAGCCAATGCCTTGCGTAATGCCAGGATCCGGTCCATCAGAGCGCTCTCTTCGTCGAACAACGAATGAACTTTCATGGCAGCGTCGAACTGCTCCTTGCGATCTGCAGCGCTGAATTTGGCCCGACGATCAGGACCAACCGTCAACTTTGTCTCCGAAACTTTGCCATCCTTGGTGAGGCGAACGGTGTACACGCCCGGCACAAGCCGCGGACCCCGGACTCCGGCAAAAGCAATCTGTGCGGCCGGCGGCACGCGCGGTGGTTTCACACGCATTGGCCAGGTCACACGGTTCAGCCCCGGTCGTTTGCTGGCCGGCAACTCGTCGACAACATGTCCCGAGGAATCCAAAATCTCTAGCTTGAGTTTTCCAAATAGATGCCTCTCACGTTGATAGTAATTGATCACGGCAGCGTCGGGTGGATTATCGCCAACGAAAACGGCGTCGCCAGGCGCCCAACCACCTGAACCCTCGATCCGTTGTTGCACGGGACGCGCTGACACGAACGCAACTTCCTGCTTCAACAAATCCGGCGTCAACGAGCGCAACGGAGTGATATCGTCAATAATCCAGATCCCGCGTCCGTGTGTTGCGAGGACCAGATCGTTATCACGCGGGTGAATTGCCAGATCGCGCACGGCAACTGCAGGAAAATGGTTGCCTTTGAATTGCCCCCAGTTTTTTCCGCCATCGATCGAGACCCAGAGCCCAAACTCGGTCCCGAGAAAGAGAAGGTCCGGCTTTACCAAATCTTCCTTGATCACGTGAGCATATCCGCGAATGCCCTTGGCGTCCTGGCCACTCACAAGCGGCGTCCAGGTTTTACCATAATCGGTCGTCTTAAAAACATACGGCGCCATATCCCCAAAGGTATGTCGATCAAACGCCGCATATGCTGTACTTGCGTTGAAGTTGCTTGCTTGTACCCAGCTGACCCACGAATTCTTTGGCAAACCCGGAACATTACCAACGACATTGGTCCACGTCTTGCCACCATCACGAGTGAGTTGAAGATTTCCGTCATCCGTGCCGACCCAGATCAACGATTTGTCCTTGGGTGATTCGCTGATCGAGTAAATCGTTGTATGCATTTCTGCTGAGGAGTTGTCCACCGTAACTCCGCCCGATTGCTCCTGTTTCTGTTTTTCCGGATCGTTAGTTGTCAGATCAGGCGAAATGCGTTCCCACGTCTGCCCATGATCGCGCGAGCGAAATAGAAACTGAGCACCGATATAGATCGTTCCCTTTTCGTTAGGCGAGAGTGCGATTGGCGTGTTCCAGTTGAAGCGCAGTTTTTCGCCGTAATTTGGTCGCGGCTTGATGTTTCGCGCTTCGTGTGTGTTGCGATTCACCCTCCCGATTTCGCCCCCCTGGTACTCAGCATAGAGATAATCGGGATCAGCTGGATCAGGAAACATCCAGAAACCGTCGCCGTTGTACATGTTTTCCCACTGGGCGTTGGTGATTCCGCCTGGATATTGCGACTCGCCTACGAAAGAGCTGTTATCCTGGAGCCCGCCGTAAACGCGGTAAGGATCTTTGTCGTCCACGCTAACGTGATAAAACTGAGAGACTGGCAGGTTTTCCGCTTTCCACCATTTCGAGCCGCCGTTGTAGGAATACCACATCCCGCCATCATCACCGGAGAACACAACTTGCGTGTTGGTAGGATCGATCCAAACGTCGTGCACATCGCCATGCATTCCGGTGAATCCGCCGATCACTGAGAAACTTTTACCTGCGTCGTCGCTCACTATCAGCGAACCATCAGTCTTAAATAAGCGGTTGGGATTCTTTGGATCGACAATCAGATTGGCAAAATAGAACGGCCGCCACACCATCCACTGACTCTTATCTCGCCTGTCCCAGGTCACACCGCCGTCGTCCGATACAAAGAGCGCGCTATCCGGTGATTCCACAAAAGCGTAAACGCGCTTGGCGTTCGAAGGTGCGATCGCCACTGCCAGGCGCCCGTACGGTTTTTTCGGGAAACCCCTGTTGGCCTCTGGCGTAATCTCTGTCCATGTGTTGCCACCGTCAGTGGAACGAAACAAACCGCTGGCTGATGGCGCAGCAGGACTTTCCCCACCCGAACGATACTCCCAGCCTTTGCGACGGAAATCCCACATCGTTGCAAACATGATGTCCGGATTTTCGGGATCGATTGCGACATCAGTGCAACCAGTCGAAAGGTTCGATCCTTTGAGGACTTGATTCCACGTTTTGCCGCCGTCGGTGGTTTTGTAGAGACCGCGGTCTGGCGAATCGCTCCAGAGCGCGCCGGGCACAGCGGCAAAGACCGTCTCGCCGTTTTTTGGATTCACGGCGATCTTTGCAATGCGCTCGGACTTTTCCAGACCGGAATGCGTCCATGTTTCGCCGCCGTCGGTCGATTTGTAAATCCCGTCGCCAATCGAAACACTGTTGCGCGTCCACGATTCACCAGTTCCAACCCAGACGTTTTTCGAATTTTCCGGATCGAGCGCAATTGCGCCGATCGATTGCACAGGTTGTTCATCGAATACGGGTCGGTATCGCGTTCCGCTATCGTCCGACTTCCAAACGCCGCCACTGGCCGCGCCAACAAACAACGTAATCTTGCCAGACGGCTCGCGTTTCCCCGCAATGGCGGAGATGCGTCCACTCATCGTTGCGGAACCTATATTACGCGCCCCGAGGCCGGAGATCGTTGAGGAACTGAATGGCATATCCTTCGCGTGGCAAGGAACGGCCCAAACAAACAGCAACGAAAGCGATGCAAAGACGCATTGCGCTCCAAAAGCACTGCGTGTGAAATCCAATGAGAGGTGTGCTCGTTTCTGGTAAAGCTCGCCGCCGGACGAGTCCGTCCGACTGGCGGACTCTCGGAATGTGCACGCGCCCACGCATGGCTTTTGGTGATTCAAGATCCTCATCTTTGATCAGCTTTTTGGTTGCGGGAGGCCTATTTGGCCGGGAAAGCGAAATATCGCGTCATCCACGGGCACGTTCGCTTCGACCTTGTCGATTACTATCCTTTGCTTGTCCGGATCACCCTTGCGCCCGAACTCGATCGATGTTGGGACGAAGACGCCCCCGACCTTTTCATAATCGCCCAAGTCGGTCTCAATTTCTTCGTGAGCGCCGTGCCTGGTCC
Organism: Candidatus Udaeobacter sp.; assembly: GCA_036558805.1. GTDB lineage: Bacteria > Verrucomicrobiota > Verrucomicrobiia > Chthoniobacterales > UBA10450 > Udaeobacter. The sequence continues at coordinate 8,889 of DATBEX010000182.1, read as the reverse complement.
GCTGCGTAAGTACCCGAATCTCCAGAAAGTGATCAGGATCCAGATAGACAAAACTTACGTCTCCATTTTTCCGCACGACTTTTAACTTGTGCGCCAGGGTTCCATCGACGTCTTCAGTGCCGAGATATTCGACAGTGTTTCCTTTCGCCTGCCAATCGACCAATGGCCCATCGATCTCCGCGTCTTCTACGAGAGCTTTGATATCATCGGCTGACATGCGTTCTGGATCCTTGCGTCCAAGGAATGGTGAAACTCTCCATCCATCCTTGCCGTCGTACGCCTCGATTTGAGTCATTCCTTGAAGAGACCCTTCAGTGCGCACTTCATCGGGACGTTTTTTAACCTGCATAAAGCTCAATTGAATTTGCCCTTCCTGCACAAGCATCTTGCCTGTGAGCCGCAGCGTTTGGAGATTATGCAGCGCAGAAGTCCCACCTTTTGCTTCGATGTTTTTAGTGGTCAATTCATCAACAGTCGGCTGGTTCTTTTGCTGCGCGTAAACTCCCGACCCGACAGCGATAAAGATGAGAGCACTCAGAAAACGCAAATGCATATAAAATCAACGCGCTGATTAGGAGACAGCGCAATAGCACCAATGTTCAAAGCACTCCACTATGCAAGCGCTTCTCGAAAAATTATCGCGAACCGGAATAAGGCAATTTTCGTGTCCAAGATTCCCAAAGCCGGTTAGAGTTCACACCGCAACAGCGTGCCTTTAAGCAAAAAGAACAACATCCGATCAAGACGGGACGCGACCGCGGTTTCGCGGGTTTCTTCCATAAAGAAGCAGCCACACAAATCCGGAAAGAAAACATCCGCCGCTCCCTATTTCCCTGTCGTCCCCGGTTCATGGCGGGTCAATAGTGGGATTTTTCTTCTATGCATTATCGCTACGACCGCGCTCTATGCGGGCGATCTTCGTCTCGGCTTTTTCAGGGTCGATGACCCACAATACGTTGTAAGCAACTCACGGATACACGGAATAACATGGGAGCATCTCGCTCAGATTGTTTCTGACCCTTACTACCTCAACTATTCCCCTCTTCATTTGTTCTCCTATGCCCTCGATTACGCCGTTAGCGGCTTAAACGCATACGCATTCCATCTATCAAGTAATCTTTGGGCCGGCCTTGTTGCTGGCTTGGTTTATCTCGTTGCACTTGGGCTAACACAGCAACGCATAACTGCTGTGGTTGCTGCCTTGCTATTTGTTATACATCCAGTGCACGTGGAAGCGGTTGTCTGGATTTCAAACCGCAAAGACTTGGTGGCTGCCGCATTTGTACTCCCTTGTGTCCTTGCATACCTAAAATATCGGCAGCGCGGATCAATAGCGTGGTATATCGTTTCACTTCTCCTGTTTGTCTTCGCATTGCTTGGAAAACTATCCGTTGCTGCTTTCCCTGCGGTGCTACTGGTTTTGGACCTGGCGATGGAGAAACGACCATTAAAGCGGTCTATCATCGACAAGGTTCCGTTTCTTATTCTGGCGGCCATGGTAGTCATCGAAGTCCAACACGCACAACCGAGCACCGGAGTGCAATTTGACCTGGCTACACACGCAAAGGCTTTTCTCCAGGGGTTGTGGCTGCTTACCGGGCTGGGAAATTATGTTATCTATCGCGTACCTCCCGAAGCTGGCAGGATGTTGTCCCAAGTTGTTGGACTACTTATCCTGGCTGGCTTGTTTGTGCTGCCGTGGCTTCTGCACACACGATATCCCGTGGCGACCGTCTTGATCTACTGGATGTTATTTACTTTTCTCCCAACTCAGGTTCTGTCATTCAGTTATCCCGTAGCTGACCGCTACCTTTTTTTACCATCGGCAGGCGCGGTAATTCTTATTGCATGGCTGTTGATCAAAGTAACAGACCATTTGCAACAGTGGAAAGTTGCCGCTGCAACGACGCTGGTTGTGGCCATTAGTTTCATTTGGGTCACGAAGACGGTGGGTTACTTGTCCGAATGGCGGGATCCGCGATCAGTTTGGTTTGCTGCAACAAAGAAATCGAATGATGTCCATTTGTATTACGAACTCGGTTGGGAATACCGCGAGAAAGCGGCAAGCTTCGGGATGAACCCAAGAAATGCTCCGCTTCCCCCAGAAGAAGCTGAACGTTATGCTTCTGTTGTTTGGAAAAATGACCCGCGACTCCCACAGTTACTGGCTGAATTGACAGAAGAACAGCATCGCGGACCGATTGAGAAGGCGTTCAGGCAATATTTGCTTGCTAAGGCGGCGGAGAATTTCGACCAAGCGGTCAAACGAAAGGGAGCCCACATCATGCCGGACCTTTTTATTAGTCGCGGAGTTTGTTTTCTCGATCAGGGTGAGATGGAGCCTGCAAAGCAGGAATTTCTGGTGGCACTCGAGGAAGCGTCGGGGTTGCCATATTCTGATGGTCAACAGGAGGCCTTAATCACTGGCTATTACAACCTCGCGGTTGCAGAACAGGGGCTGGGTCATTCCAAGGCGGCGTTGTCTTGGATCAAACGTGCCGAGGAACAACAAGATAAACTTGGCAGAACCGTGCTTCCCGAAATCACACCAGCTCGTCAGAAGCTTGAGTCAATGGCAACGACGCTTCCGTAGCTTGTTGGTCTGTCACCATCAAGTTAATCACTCGGACCGCAGCGCCTGTATCGGATCGACACGCATGGCTCGACGCGCTGGAATATAGCAGGCGCATAGTGCGACCGTCGCGAGAGTCACAATTGCAATGAACATGGTTTCAAGGTCGGTGGCGCCGACACCAAACAGAAGACTTTGAAAGAGACGGGTGCAGGCGAACACGCTAATCAAGCCGACTAGCAGCCCAATGCCGACAAAACGCATCCCCTGCCCGATAATAAGACGTAGTACGTCGTAACGCTGCGCGCCCAGTGCCACCCGAATTCCGATCTCCTGTGTCCGTTGCGCGACCGAATAGCTCATAACACCAAAGATTCCTGCCGCTGCAAGCAATAGTGCGATGAGCGCGAATAAACTGACCAACATGGCGTTCAGACGCGGTTGGGCGATTGATTCTGAACGGTAATCGGCAAGCAGGCGTGGCCGATAAACCGGAACGTCCTTGTCGATTTCACCTATCGCACGCTTAAGAGTCGTGATCACTGAACCCGGGTCAACCTCGGTCCGCATAAAGATCGAGACAGACGGAATAGCGAATTGTGAGTACGGAACATAAATCTGCGGCTTGGGCGGAACTTTAAGACTGATCAAGTGCATGTCGCCCACCACGCCGACGATTTCCCGGACTGGCGGTTTGCCGGGCTCCACTGAGCCGTCCACAATGAGTCGTTTGCCTATCGGGTCTTCGCCGGGAAAAAACTGGTTCACAAAGGCCTCGGTAACAATTGCGATCGCGGGCGCGTTTTGATCGTCCCGCTCCGTGAACCAACGCCCTTTGCGCAATGGAGCGCGCATGGCTTTGAAATAATCAGGTGTAACAGCATTAAATTGTGCCAGCGGCTGCTGACCTTGTGGCACTGGATGAGCCTGCAAGTTGAAAGCAAAACTGATTTCACTTCCGCTGAGCGGAATCCACCAGGCTGCTGCAACTGACTGCATTCCAGGCTCGCTTGAAAGGCGTTCCAGTAATCTTTTGTAAAAAGCGGCTGCTTGTTCCGGCTTGCCGTAATTTGTCTCTGAAAGCGCAACGCGCGCCGTCATGACGTTTGTCGGATCGAAGCCACCGGGAACTCGTTGCAGGCGAATAAAGCTTTCGACGAGTAATTCCGCGCTCGCGAGCAATATCAATGCGAGAACAATTTCCGCTACCACGAGTGCGGCGCGAGTGCGATGAGCGCTACCACCTTCGGTCGAGCCGCGGTGCGCGTCATTAAGCGACGCAGCAAAATTCGAGCGTGATGCGCGCCACGCCGGCAACAAACCGGAGAGGATTCCAACTCCAAGACTGGCGATTGCGGTCACGACAAGAACCAGAGAGTCCGCCGAAATTTCGTCAATGCGCGGGATGCTCGGCAGAAAAACTTTCAATGCATCAACGCCCCAGATCGCAAGCACTAATCCGGCGAGACCGCCCAGCGCGCCGAGCAAAGTGCTTTCGACCAGCAATTGTTTACTAATCCGCCAACGCCCGGCGCCAAGTGCCGCACGAATGCTCATTTCGCGACTCCGCGAAAGCGAACGCGCCAGCAACAGATTGGCAACGTTCACACAAGCAACGAGGAGCACACACCCGGCCATCGCGCACAACATCAGCAACGCGGAATGCGTGCTTCCGATCATAGCGCTGATTTGCGGAATGACTTTTCCCCCGGTACGCAGCTTTGAGTCGGGATATTGGTGCCGCCACCTGGCGGTAATGCTGTCGATGTTGGCCTGCGCTTGTTGGAGCGAGGTGTTCGGCTTCAGGCGCGCGATGCATTCGAAAAAGTCATTGTCTCGCTGCTCCGTCATCGGCGGCGATCCATCTTTCGATTCGCTCAAGCTCGACATCGAGACCCAAAGTTCAGGCGCAACCGCGCCAATCGGAAAAGTAAATCGCGGCGGCATCACCCCGATGATTTCGAACTGCTGACCGTTGAGCGTAATGGGTTTCCCGACAACGTTGCGATCCGCTCCAAGTCGGCGTCGCCAAAAAGCATGGCTCAAAATGACCACATGCTTTCCCGGCTTATCTTCTTCAGGCAAAAATGTGCGGCCAAGAATTGGCTGAACGCCGAGCAAAGGAAACAAATCGGCCGAAACGGATTCGCCTTGAATATGCAGCGCTCCGTTTCCATCCGTGAGTGTGCTCACGCCCTGATTTGTATAAACCGCGATCCGCTCAAAAACCTTGTTCTGGTCACGCAAGTCAACGTAGTCGAGGTAGGAGACCGAATTGATGTCCGTTCCCGGGTCGGCTTTTTCGCGGGCGTCGTATTCGCCAACTGCGACAAGGTTCTGGGGGTACTTGAACGGCAGCGGCCGCACCAACACGGCATTGACCACGCTAAACACAGCAGTGTTAGCACCAATCCCAAGCGCAAGGGTTAGCACGACGACACAAGCAAAACCCGGGGATTTCCCGAGTTGGCGGAAGGCAAACTTCACGTCGTTCATATCACTCGTATCGCAGCGCGACCATCGGATCCACAGACATCGCGCGACGGGCAGGGAAATAAGTGGCGATCAGAGCCGCGCCGCTCAGAGCGATTGTGACGACGGCGTAAATCGAAACGTCATGCGCGCTCACGCCGTAGAGCAGACTCGACATCAATCGGGTCACCGCGAGTGCTCCGAAAAGCCCGACGACCAAGCCGATCCCAATGACGGCAAAGCTTTGGCGCACGATCATTGTCAGCATATCGATCTTTTGCGCTCCCAGCGCCATGCGAATGCCGATCTCTTTCGTCCGTTGCGCGACGCTGTAGGCGATTACGCCGTAAATTCCGATTGCTGCCAGGATCATGGCCACGCCGGCAAACGTGCCTAGCAACATCATGTTGAAACGCGGCTGAGCCAGCGTCACGCCAATGCGTTTCTCCAGCGGCTCAAGAGTTGGAACGAACAAATCCCTGTCAAATTCGTGAACAACCTTGCGCAATGGCGCCTGAAGTACGCCTGGATGGCTTGCGGTTGTGCGGATAACTACGTCCATCCGCCGTGACGGGGCCTGCGCGACCGGAATGTAAAACTCGGGCAATGGCTGAATGGCAAGCGATTCGTGGCGCGAGCCGCCAACTACACCAACGATTTCTTTCGGCAACGATGGCTGATTTTTTTCGTCGTGAATCAATACGATTTGCTGTCCAATCGCATTGCGGCCGGGAAAGAAACGCTGCGCGAACACGTCATTCACAATCACAACCGCCGGCGAATTTTTCGTGTCACCAGAATCGAACACCCGTCCGCGTAACAACGGCGTTCCCATCGCCCGAAAATAGTCCGGCGTAATTTTAAGATTCGAAGCTCCCAATTCCTGTCCCGGAGATCGAGGCGGTTGACCGACAATTGAAAATGTTGACCCCCAATCATTGCCGGAGAATGGCATTGGAAATGCCGCACCGACCGCGTCCACGCCCGGCACCGCGGCGAGTTTGGACACGATCTGTTCGAAAAATTGTCGGTGTTTCTCCGACTCTGGATATTTCGCCTTCGGCAAAATGAGTTCGGCGACCAGTGCGCGCTGTGGATCGAAGCCCGGCCTTGTCGCGCGGAGATTAGCGAAGCTCTTGATCAACAAACCTGCGCCGGCGAGAAGCAGCAAGGACAACGCCACCTGCGCGATTACGAGGACCCGGCGCAAATGATGCGACTCGGGTCCTATCGCACCACGATCTCCCGATTGCAGCGACTCGCTCACATTTGGCCGCGTCACCTGCAGCGCCGGGACTAACGCGAAAAGAAGCGTGCTAAAGATTGCGGCGAAAAACGTGAACACAAACACAGGAGCATTAATCGCGATTTCGCTGAGACGTGGAACGTCTTGCGGGCCGAAAGCGCGAAGGAAATCAATTCCCCACCACGCTACGACCAAACCGCCGATGGCGCCGAAGATCGATAATATCAAACCTTCTCCCAAAAGCTGCCAAACGATTCGCGCGCGACTCGCGCCAAGCGCAGTTCGAACCGCGATCTCGCGACGTCGGGCGGTTGCGCGGGCGAGCAAAAGATTGGCCACATTCGCGCACGCGATAAGCAACACAAACACAACTGCGGCGAGAATGGTGATCAGCGCCGGGCGTACATCGCCGACGATGTCGTTGTGCAGCGAGAAGACACGTTCAGTCCGCCCAGTGTTCGATTTTGGATATTGCTTCTCGAGTCGCGACGCAATTGTTTTCAGTTCCGCGTCGCACTGCTGAATTGTCACGCCCGGTTTTGTTCGGCCAACCATTCGAACGAAATGTGAATCGCGATTGTTGACCATCTCCGGCACCAGAGGATGCAGTGGAATCAAATACTCCGCGCGCTCGCCCTCGACCGGGAATTGAAAGCCGGGCGGCATGACTCCCAGCACTGTATACAAGCGCCACGACAAACTGACCTGTTTTCCAACAATCTCGGGGTCGCTGTTGAAATAGGTCTTCCAGGCGTAATCTGTCAACACCACGACCCGCGAATCGACGGTATCATCCTCCCGCGCGTAAACGCGCCCGCGCGCAGCAGGAACGCCGAGCACAGGAAAAATGTCCGAAGTGATGGCGACGCCCTCCAGTTGGCGCGATTCCTCCGCCCCATTGAGCACGGCCCCGGTGCGCGTAAAAGCAGCGAGCGCGGACAAAGTCTGCGATTGATCGCGAAGGTCGACGTAATCGGGAATCGACTCGGTTTCCTTTTCCAGGTTCTCATTCGCTACACTCGACCATACTGCGACTAGCTGAGTTGGTTTTGGAAAGGAAAGCGGATGGAGCAAGACAGCATCGATCACGCTGAAGATGGCGCTGTTTGCGCCAATGCCGAGCGCAAGCGTCAAAATCGCAATCGCGGTGAAACCCGGCGCCTTGCCCAGCATTCGTAATGCGTATTTAAAGTCGCTCCGCATATTCTTTTGCCGACGCTCGACGGGTTAGCGACTGACCATCTCTGAGGATGAAGGTTTGATCGTGATATTTCCGGCGGAAGTCTCCAGCTTCACCGATTTTCCGCCGCCATTCAGCTTGCCGTGTAAATGTTCGCTATCGACGTCGCTGGTCTCAAACGGCAAACCGCTGAAGATCTCGCCAACGCTGGTGCTTGCGTCGATGTCGACGGTCGCGGTTACTGACAGAGACACGTCAATATTTCCCGCGCTCGTTTGCAGCTTTACATCGCCCACGACATCAGCAGGAATCAAAGCGTGGATCGATCCGCCGGACGTCTTGCCGATGATTTTTCCTATTATCCTCCATAAACTGAGATTTCCACCGCTGGTCTTGACTTCGGTGTCACCGGAAAAATTGCGGACCTCGATCCGCCCACCCGAGGTTTTTGCGTCTAAAGTGCCCGTTCCATCCGCTACGGTAATGTCCCCGCCGCTCGTCTCGATCTTGATCGGACCCCGGCAATCCTCGATCTCAATCGATCCACCGCTCGTGTTCGCGCTGACGATTCCCTCTAAATGTTTGAATGCCAGTTTCCCTCCACTGGTTTTCACCGTCGTGCTTCCCGTAATTTCGCCGACGCTAACATTGCCGCCGTTGGTGCGAAGATCGGTCTCGAATTTCTTCGGCACGTGGATCGTGTATTTACCGTCCGTTCCTGAGTGACCGAGGTTCCACGCGTTCTGCTGTTTGGGACTACGTGCCCGCACCGTTACGACATTGCCATCCCTGGTGACGGTAACCGGAGTGGCAGACAGGTACTCCTTTTCCCTCGCTTCATCACCAAAGTCGATCTTGCGATACGCTTCCACCGCAACTTTATCGTCCGCGCCAGCGGTCACGTCGATCGTTCCAAAGTCGACGTCAACGATCAACTTACCGCCGGACGTCGCATCAATTTGTTTGCTGCTATTTTCTTCGGACGCAGCCGAAGCGGTAAGAGCGAAAATGGAGAACAATAATGAAGTTCGAAGAAGAGTAAGCATAATGTGTTATTGGGTTAGGATTTTGGATACATCGACGGAATCACTCGTAACGCAGTGCCTCCACAGGATTGACGCGAGTAGCGCGACGCGCGGGAACAAAACAAGACACAGCTGCAACGAGCGTGAGTAATCCCGCCACTGCGAAATAAATCGTCGGGTCGAGCGCGTTCACTTTGAACAAAATGTTTTTCAAGGCAGCGGCCACAACGACTCCGAGTAGTAGCGCAACTCCGCCAGCGCCAAGTACAAGACCAATCGCGAGCTGCCAGGCGCCCTGCGTCATCACCATCCGGAAAATTCGCGCGGCGTCAGCGCCTAGCGCCATTCGAATTCCGAACTCCTGCGTGCGCTGGTTCACCGAGAAACTCATCAC
>DATBEX010000181.1:0-10383 GCA_036558805.1 Candidatus Udaeobacter sp. | reverse complement strand
AGGACCCGAAGAGTTCGGTTCAATCGCTGCCACACAGTGGCTTCGCGGCGCGCGCGGAAATCTGTCTGATCCACTCAGCGCATTGTAGCGCCGTATACCGCTTTGTCACCAAGTTCTTCTTCTATTCGCAAGAGCTGGTTGTACTTGGCGATCCGATCGCTGCGGGAAAGCGACCCAGTTTTGATCTGACCAGCGTTCGTCCCGACCGCGATATCGGCGATGGTGGCGTCTTCAGTCTCGCCAGACCGGTGACTGATCACGGTGGTGTAATGATTTTTCTTTGCCAATTCGATCGTTGCCAGTGTCTCAGTCAGTGTTCCGATCTGATTTACCTTGATCAAAATCGAATTGGCTACGCGCTCGACAATTCCTTTCCGCAAGAATTCCACATTGGTAACAAAGAGATCGTCGCCTACAAGTTGGATCTTCTTTCCCAGCTTTGCAGTCAGTTTTTTCCACCCAGCCCAATCATTTTCGGCGCACCCGTCCTCAATCGAAATGATGGGAAACTGGGCACAAAGCCGGGCATAGTATTCGATCAGTTCATCGGCAGTCTTCCTTGAACCGTCCGACTTCTTGAAAACGTAAACGTTATTCTTGCTGTCGTAGAATTCGGAGGAAGCCGGGTCGAGCGCTAAAAATATCTGTTCCCCCGGCTTGTATCCTGCCTTCTCAATGGCAATTGAAATCGATTCGAGAGCATCTTCGGCGGATCTAAGTTGCGGCGCAAACCCACCTTCATCGCCAACGGCTGTGGAAAGGCCTCGCTCCTTCAGGACCGACTTGAGCGCGTGGAAAACCTCGACGCCATAACGGAGCGCTTCCGAGAAACTTGGAGCACCGCGCGGCATAATCATGAATTCCTGAAAATCAATCGGCGCGTCCGAATGCGCGCCGCCGTTCAAAATGTTCATCATGGGCACCGGCAAAACCCGGGCTTCAGGTCCACCGAGATATTGGAACAGCGGCAGCTTTTCCGCGGCTGCGGCAGCGTGGGCTACCGCCAGCGAGACCCCAAGCATCGCGTTTGCGCCGAGATTATTTTTGTTAGGCGTACCGTCGAGCTCGATTAGCTTCTTATCAATTTTCGCCTGGTCCAGCCCATCCCATCCCTTGAGAACCGGCCCAATCTTGTCATTAACGTTCGCCACCGCTTTCTTGACGCCTTTGCCGGCGAACCGGCCCTTGTTTCCATCGCGCAATTCCCACGCTTCATGTTCTCCTGTGCTGGCACCGCTTGGGACGGCAGCGCGGCCACGAGCGCCGCTTTCAAGATGCACATCAACTTCGACGGTCGGATTACCACGTGAATCCAAAATTTCCCGCGCATGGATTCGCCTGATGCTAGTGCGTGCCATATTCTCTGCGCGGACTAGAACAGCTTTCCGCAAATGAGGCAAATCACGTTTTACACTGTTTTACGCCGTTACTGTTACCGAACAGGCCCATCTGAGCTCCTTCTTTGTGCGCGTGAGATTCATATTGGCAATTTCGCTGGGACACGCATAATCTCAGCGATGATTCGTTTGGCAAGACTGGCAGTGATCATGTTAGCGGGCAGCTTCTCCATTGCCTTCGGCGCGGAGACCGGACATATTTCTACGGACCAATTGGCGAAAGCTGCCAGGAGCGATTCATTCAGTATTCCCACGCCCGGTGAGCTTTTCGCAGCGCTCGGAAAAACGGGCAAAACGAACTGGGCCGGTCAATATCGCGCACCAATTCCGGTGACCTATCGCGATCGCGCGCAGATCGCTCTCAATCTCGGCGGTTTGATTGCGGACGGCTTTATCGCGGTCGAGGCAAAGGACGGTCAACAGGTGAAGAATATCGGGTCAGACATCATCAAACTCGCAAAAGCTCTCGGGGTCAGCGAGAAGCTGCTTAGCCGCGGTAGCAGCATCAACGACTTCGCCGAAAACAACGAATGGGACACGCTGCAGGAAGAACTGGAAGCCACGCAAAACGAGGTCAAATCCTCGATGCAATCGCATGCAGACCAGGACCTGGTCATTCTGGTGACTCTCGGCGGCTGGATACGAGGCACACAGGTAGTCACCTCAGCAATCATACAGAACTATGACGAACGCAGTGCCAAGGTTCTGCGTCAGCCGGCGCTGGTTCATTACATGCGGTCCAAAATCAACGAAATGTCCCCCGAATTGCGCGACCAGCCATTGGTCAAGGATGTCAATAACGAGCTCGGCAATATTGAAAAGCTGGTTTCGTTTCCGTCGGGCAAGACACCCGACGTTGAAGAAGTACGTAAGGTCAACGAAGCAGTTGGCAAACTGATGCACGAAATAGAAAACAAAGAAGCACCAAAATGAATCGGAGTTTGCTTACTTCATTGTCAGTTCTTATGCTGGCTGTCAGCGTCACTGTGCGCGGGGATACAGATGCCGAGGTGCAGGCCCGCAAAGACGCCCTCGATCTTGCCGCGGCATTTTCAAACGACGGTTTCAAGATCCGCGACGGATATTGGTGTGGAGTTGTCAAACCGCATGATCACTCGCTGGTCGCGGTGAACCTCTACGCAGGGAATCAGTATTGGTTCTCCGCCAGCGCCACGGAACCGGCAAAGAAAATTGCGGTGAGCGTCTACGATGAGACCGGAAAACAGATGACCACTGAAAGCTACGACAACGGAGAAAGAGCTGCGGCTGGTTTCGCGCCGTCGAATAGCGGTCAATACTTTGTTTCGGTCGATCTGCTCGAAGGCGAGCAGAGCAGCTTTTGCCTCGTTTATTCGTACAAATGAACCGATGTCGCGTGTTCGTGCGCGCTGCGTGTCGTATCGAGTATTAGGCATCGGCAGCTCCACGGCAGCCAGATGATCTCACTTCAGGTCTTTTATGAGGGAAATGTTCAAGGCGTGGGATTTCGGTGGAGCGTACGTGACGCAGCCAAGGGCTTCGACGTAAGGGGCTGGGTTCGCAACCTTCCGGACGGACGCGTAGAACTTCAGGTTACCGGAGAAGAAGATGAGGTGTGTGCGTTTCTGGACCGCATCGCCAAGGGCGAGCTTCACTCGTTGATTCACAAGCAAACGGAAAACAAATTGGAAGAACCGGTTCCCGCTCGCGGATTTGAAATTCGCCATGACTGAATCGCAGCGCGGCAACCGTGCGGAGGCCAGTCCAGCAGTTGCGGTTCATGGACTAACGAAGACCTTTCCCGTTCCTTTGCATCGCGCTCGCGGAGTCGTCGCCGTGAAGGACCTCAACCTTCGCATCGAACCAGGCGAAGTGTTCGGATTGCTCGGACCCAATGGCTCCGGCAAAAGCACGACTCTGAAAATCATTCTCGGGCTGGTTTCCCCGACAGATGGCCGCACGGAAATTTTTGGGCGTGACAGTCGTCTCGTAGAAAGCCGGGAAGCGGTTGGGTTTCTACCGGAAAACCCGTACTTTTACAAATATCTTAGCGGAGAAGAGACCCTGCGTTTCTTTGGCCGCCTTTGTGGCTTACGAGGCGCTCGCCTAAGGGAACGGATAAGCGAATTGCTTGAACTCGTCGGCCTGACCAGAGCGCGCAAACGGCGACTGAGCACTTATTCCAAAGGCATGCTCCAACGCATTGGTCTGGCCCAGGCGTTGATTCATGATCCGCGACTGGTAGTCCTGGATGAGCCGACCGCAGGCGTCGATCCAGCAGGCTCACGGGAGATTCGTGATCTAATTCTCGACCTGAAGCGGCGCGGAATCACCGTGTTGCTTTCTTCGCATTTGCTCGCGCAAGCGCAGGAAATTTGTGACCGCGTCGGTATTCTCGCGGATGGCGTACTGGTGCGCGAAGGGCACCTCCAGGAATTGATCGCAATTGAAAATCAAACCGAGCTCGTCATTGCTGATGCGTCCGTCCAGCTGGTCAACGAAATCGAATCGGTTATCAATCGATCGAACGCAAAGCTCATCGAACGTCGAAAGTCGACGACCACACTGGAGAGGCTGTTCCTGGAAGCGACCGAGAATAACAAAGCTCAAACGGCGAATAACGACGGAATCGCGGACCAGCCATGGCAAACATAGAAAACGCTTCAACCAGTCAACGTTTTAACCCTTCAACGTTGGCAAGGCCGCATCGCGCTTTTTCTTTCTCGCGAATTTTTGCCATCACATTCAACACGCTCACTGAGCTGACCCGGCTAAGGGTCTTTTATGTGCTCCTTGTTTTTGCGCTGCTTTTGATCGGCAGCTCGATCTTCATGGCACAGTTTTCTTTTCAACAGGAGTTTCAAATCCTGAAGGATGTTTCACTCGGAGCGATCTCGATTTTTACTTCGGTGCTGGCAATCGTTGCCACTGCGCGACTGCTTCCCCGGGACATCGAAGACCGCACGGTTTACACCATTCTCGCCAAGCCCGTGCCGCGCTTCGAATATGTGCTTGGAAAAATCGCGGGCGTTCTTCTCCTCCTGGCAATCAGCACTCTCGTGATGGGCGCGGCGTTTCTTCTGGTGTTGTATTTGCGCGAACAAGCTGTGATTCACGGCACGTTGAGAGAAATGGCTAACGCGCCGCCCGAACAGATCGCCGATGCGGTCCGTGTGATTCGGTCGTCAGCTTTCAACATCGATATTTTTCCGGGAATCATCATCATTTATTTGAAAGCGTGTTTGCTGGCCGCACTGACACTCTTCGTTTCTACATTCGCCACTACGAACATTTTCACGATTGTGGTAATGGCTTTCATTTATTTTATCGGGCATTTGCAGGCGACGGCGCGCGAATATTGGCTGCAGGAACATGGTAGTGGCCTGCTTACCCGAATCTTTCTTGCAGTAGTCTCGCTATTGTTTCCGGACTTGCAGGCGTTCAACCTGGTAGATGACATCGTGGCCGGCACAACCATTTCATTGGCGCTCTTCGCCAAGACAGCGTTGCTGGGCGTTTTCTACACGACGATTTACACACTACTCGCCGCTTTCGTATTTTACGGAAAGGAATTGTGATGCGGTTTCTTTTTGTGCTGGCGATTTTGATTGCGCTTGGGGGAATCAAATTGCCAATCGAACGCGACCTCACGGCGCTGCATCGCAAGGAACATTTTCGCAGCGTCGAATTCAGTCTCGATCTACGCGAGAAACTCGGGCAACTCGGATTCGTTGCGGCCTTGAGCGGATTTCGAGCAATCGTCGCTGACGCGCTTTTCATTCAGGCACACACTGCATGGGAGCGCACAGAATGGGGCCGGATCTTGTTATTGTTCCGGCACATCACAACACTGCAGCCGCGAGTCCTTCTGTTTTGGGACATGGCGGCCTGGCACATGGCCTGGAACGCAAGCGTTGCGGCAATGAACGATCAGACCCAGCCGCGGCTGGCCCTCCGAGTCAAATCCCAGCGCGAATATTTCGCGCTGGGAAAAGATTTCCTCGAACGAGGAATTAAGAATAACCCCGATCGCCCTCAGCTCTACGAAGCGCTCGCCCGCCTTTACAAAGAGAAATACAAAGACCACGACCACGCTGCTGCATTGTATTCCAAGGCTGCAGGCTTGCCCGGGGCGGCGAGCTACGATCAACGCTTTTCAGCTTATGAACTTTCCTACTGCGAAGGCCGCGAGCGTGAGGCGTATGAACGTCTACGCAGTCTCCATGACGAGGGACCGCAGCAACGGTTACCGACGTTGATCACGCGACTGAAATTTCTCGAGGGCAAACTCAACGTTCCGCCGGATCAGCGGATCCCCAATAAAGACGGCGGCAGCGCCAAGTAGCAGAAAAATCGAGCTCGCCTAAGCGTAAAAAGATGGCGGAATTGCAATTCGTTGAGGCATTAAAGCACTTCCGTGGTAAGGTTTTGGCTTTTTACGATCTGTATGCGCTTCGCAATCCTTAGCGACATTCACGCCAATCTCGAAGCCTTGGAAGCAGTACTCGCTGATGCGCGCGGTCGAAAGTGTAAGAATTTCGTATGTTTGGGCGACGTGGTTGGCTATAACGCCAATCCGCGAGAGTGCGTGGAACGGATTCGCGAGCTGGATTGTCCTGTCGTAAAAGGCAATCACGATGAGGCGGCGTCTATCATCGTGCCTCCCGGCGACTTCAACGAGATTGCCGAGCGTGCCATCGCGTGGACCCGCGACCGCTTGACGGACCAGGACAAGGAATGGTTGCGCGGATTGCCGCTGCAGAAACGTGTGCACGATTTTACCATCGTGCACGCCACGCTCGATACGCCCGGACAGTGGGGGTACGTGTTTAACAACCTCGATGCGGCCGCCAGCTTCACCTATCAACGCACTGCTGTCTGTTTTTTCGGACACACCCATGTGCCCATGGTGTTTGTGCGGGATGAAAACGTCCGCCGGGACAGGGTGGAACATGTTCGCATCGAACCAGGCAAAAAGTATTTCATCAACATGGGCAGCGTCGGCCAACCGCGTGATGGAAACTGGCGCGCAGCGTACTCGATTTACGACACGGAGAACAATCTGGTGCAACAGTTTCGCGTAAAATATGATCTCGCCGCCGTGCAAAGGAAAATTGCTGAAGCAGGTCTGCCGCGCCTCCTGGCCGAGCGACTTGCAATTGGGCGCTGACGCCAACCAAGTAAATCCGGACCACTGACAACCGATCCCAAATCCATTCTAATTATCAAGCCCGGCCCGCTCGGTGGCATTGTTCATACGCTTCCAGCAGTTGCGTCCGTTCGCGAGGCGAACCCGCACGCGGAAATAACATGGGTTATCAATCCAGAGCTGGCTCCCATGCTTCGTGGGAATCCTGATGTAAATCATGTTCATCTGCTTCCGCGTGGCGAGCTCCGAAGCCTTGGAGCCGCGCAAAGTCTACTGGCGTGGCTAAAGAGGACCCGGCAGCTGCGACCTGATCTGGCGCTCGATTTCGACGCGCTTTTGCGCAGCGCTCTCATTGGAAGAATTGCTCGTGCGAAACAAATCAACGGAATGAGCAATGCCCTCGGTGGGGCGATCTGGTTCTACGACCGCGTGGCGAAAGTCAATCGTCGCACTCATGCGGTTGAGCGCTACCTGAAGCTGGCGGAATGCGCCGGAGCGACGATCGGCGAATCGCTTCGATGTTCGATTCCAAGTGGCGATCCACTGCCGCGTTTTGATGCGAATCCGCCGTTTGTTCTTCTTCATCCTTTCGCCCATGGCCGGGACAAATCCCTTTCAAACGCAGTAGTCGAGGAATTTTGTCGTGCACTGACGCCAACTCGCGTGGTCATTGTTGGACACTCGCGCGCCAGAATTAGGACACCTGAAAATTGCGTGGATCTGACCAGACAAACGTCACTGCTTCAGCTGATCTGGCTTATTCGAGTCGCTCGATTTGTCGTCAGCGTGGAGAGCGGGCCGATGCACATCGCAGCCGCTGTGACGCCCAACATGTTGTCGATCCATACCTCGACCGATCCGTGCACCGTCGGCCCGTACAATCCCGATGCCTGGGTTTGGAAAAATGGCCAAGTCTTCCGCGTCGGCGAACTCGAAACTGCGAAAATTCGAAAAAACGGTCGTAGCTTCAAACGCAAAGATATCGCATCGGTGGTCGAGTTGATTCGTCCGCTGGTACCCATCGACCCGATGGTGGCTTAGGTTGCGCGCCAGCGCCAAGGTCAATTCGCGGCGGCGCAGTTTCGTTGTATTAGAACAAATTCCGCAAGCTCCAAATCCCGTGGATAAGTGATTTTGAAGTTAACGTCTTTGTTGGGAACCAGAATTACCTTTCGACCGAGCCGTTCGACTGCCGACACTTCGTCGGTAACCGATACACTCTCCGCGTAAATCGCTCGATAGGCGTCTTCAATTAACTGCCGCTCAAAAACCTGCGGTGTTTGCATGGCATAGAGCTGATGCCGATCAACTGCGGCGATAACGAACAATTCCACGTCAGCATACTTGAGTGTGTCACTGATTGGCTCAGCCAGTGTGGCAGCGGCGTGGAGCCGGCTCTGGTCGAACACCCGCTCGATTTGTTCGGGCGTGATCAACGGACGAGCAGCATCGTGAACAGCGACGTATTTCGCATCAGCTTCCAGATGATCCAGCCCGGCCCGAACAGAATCCTGACGGTGTTTCCCGCCCGGGACAATCGCCCGAACCTTTTTGAAATTTTCATCGCGGAGGACCGCTTTGATCTCATCGAGCCGATCTTCGTGCGCAACGACAACGATCCCTGTGACGCAACCGGCGCGCTCAAATGCACTTATGGCATGGGCGATGACCGGTTTGCCGGCGATTGGCGCAGACAATTTGTCGAAGCCCATGCGGCGACTGTCACCGGCTGCAACGAGAATGGCGGTTAGCATGACCGTGACGTAATTTGTTGAATCGTTAAATCGGAAAATCGGATGGGATTCACGGATCTCGATTCTCGGATCGCGAAAGCTGTTTTTGCACTTCCGCGCTCAACGCCTTGCCGTCAACGCGACCCGCGACCTTCGCCTGTAACGCCTTCATCACCGCTCCCATTTGCGCTCGCGAGGTTGCGCCTGCTTCGGCGATCGCTTCGCGGACAACCTTCGAAATTTCATCGGCGGTCATCGGCTGCGGCAAATACCCATTCAAGATCGACAGTTCCTGCTTCTCCTTTTCCGCCAGTTCGGCGCGGCCTGCTTTCTCGAAGCTCTCGATTGAATCCTGGCGTTGCTTCACCTGTTTGCGAATGACCTGTGCGCTTTCGGTCTCATTGAGTTCGGCTTCCGCGCCAGATTTTGCAATCGCGGCATATTTCAATGCGGACTTAAGCATTCGTAAAACGCCAAGCTTTGTCGCGTCCTTCGCACGCATCGCCTCTTTCAAGTCTGAGTCCACTCGTTGTTGCAGTGTCATGATTTAAATTTATGGCGACAAAACGCTGTTGTCGACGTTGTGGCCATTGTCGAGGTATCGCCAGAGCAGAACATACGATGAAGCTGTAGTCGCCCGACCTCTGGGCGGCGCGGTGCGTGCATTGTGTAGGACATCGACACCGCGTTTCGCAGAGCAAAATGGCTACAGCAGCTCGGCGCATTTGCGAACTGACTCGACGTCGCTCACCGATATCACATCAACCTTTCCGAGCGTGCGCCGCAATAATCCTGCCAGCACGCCACCTGGTCCGAGTTCGATAAAGAAATTGCAGCCAAGCTGCGCGAGCCGCTCCATGCAATCGAGCCAGCGCACTGTTCCAGTCACTTGATCACGTAGAGTTCGCCTGATTTCGTCTGGCGTTTTTACTTCTTCACCGGTGACGTTACTAACCACGGGGAACACCGGCACCTGTAATGGCACAGTGGCCAGGGCTTTTTCCAGTTTCTCATACGCGCTCTCCATCAGGCGCGAGTGATATGCCCCGGCTACATTTAACATCGTAGCGCGACGAATCCCGTACTCTTTTGCTACTCCGACGGCTGCCTCAACTTTTGTCAGCTCGCCCGAAATGACGATCTGGCCGGGCGCGTTGATGTTGGCAATGTCAACATCTTCATCTGCGGCAAGCTGACGGACGTCGTTCTCCATTGCGCCGATCAACGCCGCCATGCCGCCCAAGCTAGCCTCGCACGCTTCATCCATGAATTCCCCGCGCCTCTCCACAAGCTTCAGTCCTGTTCCAAAGCCGAATGTCCCCGCCGCGGCATATGCGGTCATTTCACCTAACGACAAGCCGGCTGCACCGCCAATCGCAAAATCGCCAGCCAGCTCACGCAACATCGACAGGCATGCCAGTCCATGAACGAAAAGCGCAGGCTGACAATTCGACGTTCTAGTCAGGTCTTCAATCGGTCCATTCCAGGCAATTTCGCTCAGCTTCCGGCCAAGAACGTCGTCAGCGGCCTGAAATAAGTCAGCCACCGTCGGAAACCACTCCGCCAGGTCCTGTCCCATCCCGACCGTTTGCGCCCCCTGGCCAGCGAAAAGCAGTGCAATTTTTTTTGCCATGACGTTTAAGTAATGGCGTTCCCGTGCGAGTGCGAGCAAGATTCTGTTTCTGGGGAGCACACGCGCCCTCGCGTGTCAATTTCGGCGCCCTCGCCGAAATTCTTCTTCGCCACCATAGATTGGCGAGGGCGCCAATCGCGGCACGCGTGGGCGCGAGCGCCGAAAATTTCTTGCGCGCGCTGGCTCACTCGCCAGCATAAGAGTTATCGGTTCTACTTTCTAACATTGTGATCGCTTTTTCCCATGCCTTTTACGACGCGTGAGATTGAATCGCCTGATCCCGTGACACGAGTAGTAGCGGCAGATGCAGAACTGCGTCAGGCAACCGACGATATCGGCGAAAAGATGGTTCTCAACATGGGGCCGTCCCACCCGGCCACGCATGGGGTGTTGCGACTCGTTCTGGAACTCGACGGCGAGATCATCACCAAGGCGACGCCGGACATCGGCTTTTTACATCGCGGGGACGAAAAGATCGCGGAGAACATGCAA
>DATBEX010000180.1:0-13313 GCA_036558805.1 Candidatus Udaeobacter sp. | reverse complement strand
AACATCGTCAAGGCCAACGCGCCGGTGCTCTTCACGAAGGCCGATTTGGATGGACTGCCGGAAAGCTTCTTCGCTTCGCCAGGCGTCAGGACAGGAGACGATGCCTACACCGTGATGGCAAATGTCACCTGGCAGTTTAATACCGTCGAGGAGAACGCTAAGAACGAATCGACGCGCAAACAGCTCTACGTCATTCGCGAGACGCTTGCCAAGGAGGCAAATGTTCCTGTTCTCAACCAGATGCTCGCGCTGCGAAACAAGATCGCGCTGCGCCTCGGTTACAAATCGTGGGACGACTATCAGACTGAAGTCAAAATGGCCAAGAGTGGTGCGAATGCCGAGAAATATATTAGCGATCTGATCGCCGGAATACAGCCGAAGTTTGAAAGCGAAGTTGCAGAGTTGCAAAAGTTGAAGGCCGCCGACTCAAACGATCCTAACGCCAAGATCGAGGTATGGGATTGGCGGTATTACGCCAACCAGCGAGACAAACAAAAATACGCCGTCGATAAGGAAGCATTGCGCGCATTTTTCCCGTTCCAAAAAGTCCTTGCCGGCATGTTCGACATTTATCAGAGCATCTTTGGTCTGAAGTTTGAAAAGATCGCCGCACCGTACAAATGGATCGGAGATCTCCAGCTTTATATGGTGACCGATTCCACCACTGGCGAACCACTGGGGATGTTTTATCTGGACATGTTTCCCCGCGAAGGAAAATTCAATCACTTCGCCCAGTTCGAAATCATCAGTGGCAAACAATTGCCCGATGGAAAATACCAGCGGCCAACCGTCGCCTTGCTTTGCAACTTTTCGCCACCAACGGCCGACAAGCCGTCTTTGCTTACCCACCAGGAAGTCGAAACCTTGTTCCACGAATTCGGTCATGCTCTGCATTCGATTGTCACTCGTGCTAAGTATGGCCGTTTCGCCGGAACGCATGTGCCAGGTGATTTCGTAGAAGCGCCGTCCCAGATGTTACAAAACTGGGTTTGGGATAAAAAGGTGCTGGACACCTTTGCGGCGGATTACCGCGATCCATCGAAGAAGATTCCGGCAGAAATAATCAAAAAAATGAACGACGCGAAACTGGCTAACGCCGGTGTTTTTTATCGACGCCAGTTCGCCTTCGCATCACTTGATCTCGAGTTGCATGATCGGCATGCTGAGGACATGCCGTACGATTGTGTGGCCATTTCAAATCCGGTCCTGGAAAAAGTTTTTCTCCCAATTGATCCGAGCACGACCTTCGTTTCCTATTTCGGCCACCTGAATGGATACGATGCCGGTTACTATGGCTACGCATGGGCCGACGCAATTGCCGCCGATATGGCAACCGTTTTCGAGAAGGCGAAGGATGGCTACCTCGATAAACAAGCCGGCATGAAATTGCGCCGCGAAATTTACGAGCCGGGTGATTCGCGTGACGTTAACGTCTCGATTGAAAAATTCCTCGGCCGCAAACAATCGATCCAGCCATTCCTGAAAAAAATCGGTATCGGCTCGCAAGAGAAAAAGGAAACGCATCCCGGACCAACCCACAAAGATCGCTAACATCAGGCTGTCATCATGAACTGTGGGGAGACGCGCCGATTACAATCATGGATTTTACGATGTGATTCAAAGCGTCCGTAAACGACACAACAATCGCTTCCGTCATTCCTGCGTCGACATTCCTTCGTCCTTCGTCAATTCGGTTTTCGTCATCCCCTTGCGGCGCTTGCGGAGCGCCGTTACAGAAAGAGCATGAAATTTTTGCACTGGTCAGTCGTGGTCCTTTTGACCGCTACGGCTTCGCTTTTCGCTGTTGATGAATTGGCATTGCGTTTGGAACCGGGACTCGAGGCGATCACGCCCGACGGTTTGCTCGCACACATCAAGGTTCTTGCGTCGGACGAATTCGAGGGGCGCGCGCCGGGAACCAAAGGAGAAGAACTTTCCGTTAAATATATCACCGACCAGTTCAAGAAAATCGGGCTGAAGCCGGGAAATCCGGACGGGTCTTACACACAGGAAGTTCCGTTGGCTGGAATCAAAAGCGAACCACGAATGTCGTTCCTGGTCCGCGATGGATCTATTGATCTCAAGTATCCCGACGATTTCGTTGCGTCCTCGGCGCGCCTTCAACCGGAAATCAAGGTCGACAATTCGCAAGTCCTCTTTGTTGGCTACGGGGTCGTCGCACCGGAATACGGATGGGACGACTACAAAAATGTCGATGTTCGAGGCAAAACCCTCCTGATGCTGATCGGCGATCCCCCGATTCCGGATCCCAAAGATCCGTCGAAACTCGATGACAAAATGTTTAAGGGGAAGGCGATGACCTACTACGGCCGCTGGACTTACAAGTATGAAATCGCTGCACAAAAAGGCGCGGCGGCGGCCGTGATTATTCATGAGACTGGACCGGCCGGTTACCCGTATTCCGTGGTGAGAACGAGTTGGGGAAAGGAAAACTACGAGATCGATTCGCCAAATAAGAACGCGGACGCCGTGGAAGCTCGTTCCTGGATTACGCTCGATTCCGCGAAGAAATTGCTGGCCGCTTGTGGCCAGGATTTCGACGCGCTGAAGAAATCGGCGATCACAAAAGAGTTTCGGCCGGTGGCGCTCGATGCAAAGGCCAATATCGAGATCAAGCAACAGCTTCGCTCCTTCAAGTCGCATAACGTGGTCGGCAAACTCGAAGGGAGCGATCCGAAATTACGCGACGAATATGTCATTTACACCGCGCACTGGGACCATCTTGGGCGCCGTCCCGAGTTACAAGGCGATCAGATCTTCAACGGTGCGATCGATAACGCATCTGGCGTTGCATCACTTATCCAGCTCGCGGCCGCATTTACAAAATTGAATCCGCCGCCAAAACGGTCGGTGTTATTCATGTCTACCACTGCTGAGGAAGCGGGATTGCTCGGTGCGAAGTTTTACGCGCAGCATCCGCTTTATCCGCTGGAGAAAACGCTGGCTGACATCAACATCGATACCGTGAACCCGTGGGGAAAGACTCGCGACATCGAGGATCTCAGTAACAACAATTCAACGCTCGACGACCTATTGGCCGCTGCTGCGAAACGCAACGGTCGGGAGATGAAATCAAACAGTCAGCCTGAGAAAGGTGGCTTTTACCGCGCCGATCATTTTGAATTTTCCAAGCGTGGCGTGCCCTCACTCTACAGTGGCGGCGGCAAAGATTTTATAGGGAAGCCGGCGAATTTCGGCCAGCAAAAGCAAGACGATTACACTGCGCACCATTATCATCAGGTGTCGGACGTAGTTGACCCGAATTGGGACCTGTCCGGCGCGGTGCAGGATGCTCAACTTCTGTTCGAGGTAGGCTACCAGGTGGCGAACGGTGACACGTTTCCCGAATGGCGACCCGAGAGCGAGTTCAAATCAAAGCGAGATGCGATGTTGAAGGAGTGATCGATTTCCACAAAAGTTCAGCTGATTACTCACTCTGAACACGCGATCACTCCTTTAACGCACACATAAGAACTGTGTTGCATTGGAACGCATCTGATGTTTGAATCCGGACTCGCGAATTTGAAAACCTAAATGGGCTCACTTAAGAAAAGGCGCAAAGCGAAAATTGCCAAACATAAGCGCCGCAAGCGCATGAAGGCGCATCGGCACAAGAAGCGACTGCGCTATAAGGCGTAGCGTTGGGCTTTATGCCTTAATGGGTCTTCCCGAACAACGTGAGGGACCCCGCCTACGAAGGTACGGTTAGACTTGGCCCGCCAGCGTGATCAGAGACTCTGTGAGAGGTCCCTCGTTCCGCTCGGGATGACATGCCAGGCGGTTTGCCGAACGCAGCGTGAAAAGATAACTTTAAGAATGAGGGACCGGAGGAAACAAAGCGTTTCGCTGCACTGGTGTCTTTGCTTTGCGCTAGTCTTGCTCGTTACCGCGGGTGTAATGGCTGGTCGAACACCGAGATCTTCGGTGTCGGCAACAAAAAAAAGCGGTCGCCATGACGATTCGCTTTCGTCAAAACCGGCTGGCGATCTCGCACTACAGTCGGAAGGCGCACACAAAGCGGATGCACTGACTCATTTTGTCGAGGGAATGGCTCTGGAAGAAAATGGGGAGATGGATCGCGCGCTGGAGGCGTATCGCAAAGTTCTGAATGTCGATCCCGGCCAATCGCAACTCGCCTCCCGCGTGGCCGCCCTGCTGATCGAACAGGACGATTTTCCGCAGGCGATCGACGTGTTAAAAGACGCAATCAAAGCAAATCCAAAGGATGCCGACCCATATCAACAGCTCGCGTTCATTTATGCGAAGTACCTCAAGAAAAACGATCAGGCGATCGATTATGCCAACCGTGCCATCACGCTGAATCCTGGGGACATTGAGGGTTACCAACGCCTGGTCGAAATCGAAGCTGCGGCCGGACAAGAGAAAAAGGCCTTAGAGGTTCTAGATCGTGCTACAAAGGTTAGCAGCGATGACGCCAACTTTTGGATGCGGCTCGGCAAGCTTTACGTGGCGTTTCTTTTCAAGTCAGATTCGCAGCCGAAACCCGAGGAACTGAGTCGGACCAACGCAATTTTCAAGAAGGCAGCCGAACACGCCGGCGATGATCCAACAATTCTAAAGGATGTCGCCGACTATTATGCAGCCTCCCAGCAGTTGAAAGAGGCAATTCCGCTTTATCTGCGCGTTTTGGAGCTGCAACCAGACGATGCAAACGCGCGAGAGAAACTGGCAACTGGATTTATCCTGACCAATCAGCGGGGTAAAGCTGTCGAGATGCTTGAGCAAATCATCAAAGAGCACCCCGAAAAGTATCAATCCTACGATTTACTGGCACAGGTTCTGGATGATGAAGCGCGGTCGCTCCAACGGGCAAAGAAAGTTGACGAAGCTAAGGCTACTTTTGCGAAGGCGGCCGCAAATTATGAACAAAGCCTCCTGATTAATCCAAATCATGTTGGCACTTATCTGCATCTGGCAGAACTGCGGCTTGGACCTTTGAAGGACGCTGATCGTGCGGTCAAGTTGCTAACAGAAGCGCGGGCCCGATTCTTCGGCGCGCCGGAGATCGTTTACTATCTGGCCATTGCCCAGAGCGAAGCGAAACAAACTCAACAGGCCGTCGCGACCTTCGAGGAAGCATTGCACGAAGCGCAGCTCGACCAAGACAGTGACATCGTAAATGCCAAATTCTATTTCAACTACGGCGCGACGGCCGAGCAGGCAGGTCTGTACGAAAAGGCGGCTGACCTTCTTCGAAAATCAATCGCGCTGGATCCGGCGAACTCCGCTGAAGCTTGCAATTATCTTGGTTACATGTGGGCGGATCACAATATGAACCTCGATGAGGCGGAAACGATGATTAAACGCGCCCTCGAGATGGAACCGAATAATGCTTCCTACCTCGATAGCCTCGGTTGGGTAGAGTTCCGAAAAGGCAAATTCGACCAGGCTCTGAGCAACCTCCTTCATGCTGCCCGTACTGCAGATCACGACGATCCGGTTGTTTTCGAGCACATTGGTGACACCTATTTCAAATTGAATCGCATTTCCGAAGCGCTGGAATCCTGGCAAAAAGCGCTGACGCTCGATCCAAAAAACAAGAACCTCGCAAACAAGATCGAGAGAACGAAGATGCCAATCGGCAACGGCTCACCGGCAAAGACGAATCCAACACAATAACTGTCGCGTTCTCGTAACGAACATGAGTGATTATCCCACCGCGTGGCAGCGCAAGATGATGTGGGCGGCGCTCACGGCCTTCTGTGTGGTTCTTCTGGTTGTGATTATCGGCACCGTCATTTGGGCCGGCGCCAACATCATTAGTTTTCTTCAGCCGATCCTGATTCCGGTGGCAATCGCCGTGATCCTGACGTACCTGCTCGACCCACTGGTAACCAAAATGTCCCGCGGCACGCTCAGTCGCACCAAGGCGGTGGCTCTAATTTTTGCCATCGCCTTTTTTGCACTCGGTGGATTGGGTGCGTGGCTCATCCCAACCATTTCGATACAAAGCGCGAATTTCGCCAGGCAGGTTCCTGCCTATACCGAACGGGCCCGTGACTACGTTGTGGATCTGATCTATCGATTCGATCAAACATTTGGATTTCTCGGCGGCGGACGCGGAAAATCTGCGTCGACAAGTTTTACAAACTGGCTCGTCGGACCGGCGCCATCTGCTTCCCCTCATGCGCACCCGACTGCGTCTGCCACGCCAAAAGCTGTCGAAAGTACGCCCGCTGGTGAAACAATTGCCCCCAGTCCGCCAAAGCTGACCACCGCGGAACGCCAACGCATTGAGGCGTGGGTGCAAAAACAAATGCCTAATTTGCAGCAGGCGCTTCCAACGCTGATGGAAAAGTTCTGGGATATCCTTAAGAAAAGCATCGGCGGTTTTCTTGGTATCACGGGTTTCTTACTCAGCCTCATTCTGGTGCCGATCTATCTATTTTTTCTCTTGAACGAGAAACCGCGCATCCAGCAGCACTGGAGGGAATACCTGCCCTTGCGCGCGTCGCCTTTCAGGGACGAAGTCGCAGAGCTTTTGTCAGAAATCAATAGCTATATCACCGCTTATTTCCGAGGACAGCTGCTGGTTTGCCTCGTGGATGGTATTTTAATTGGGAGTGCGTTGGCAATCCTCGGTCTTAATTTTGCGCCCGTCATTGGTGCACTCGTCGTTGTGCTAACAATGGTTCCATACATTGGGATCATCATCTGCTGGATACCCGCCGTTCTCATTGCAGCTTTTCAATGGGGCGATTGGACACATCCTCTTATCGTCACAGGTATCTTCATCGTAATCCAAAACCTTGAAGGCATATTTTATGCCCCGCGGATCGTTGGGAATTACGTAGGGTTGCATCCGATGACCGTGATTGTATCGATCTTTGTCTGGGGTTTGATCATTGGCGGGATAATCGGTCCCCTGCTTGCGGTTCCGCTTACGGCCACTGTTAAGGTGTTATTGGGACGATACGTTTGGGGCGGGCGGTTGCGGGAGAAGATCGAGAACTCGGTCAGGTCAATTCCTGTAGTGAACGAGCCAGAGGTAGCTACTCCTCCTTAGCCTCGGTAATCGGCACGGGTTTTGATGGGGAAGAAACATGCGGATCATTCCGCGCCGAGACACGATATGAAAATCGCGGAGCAAACGGAAGACGCCGGGTATGAAAAAATCCGGCAATCGCCGCTTAACCTCGATCCTTTCTGTCAACGGAAGCTCCGGCCAGCGCGGTTCGCTCTTGTAGTTGTTGCGCTGGCGATTGCTGTTCTCCTGGGCTCTCTTCTTTTCTGGTATGGTTTGAAAATATACGGGAAGTGGCACCAAACCCGCTTGTTACAACAAGCCGGGCTAATGCTGCAGCAGGAAAGATTCACTGAAGCAACGCAAACCGCGCGAGAGCTCCTTGTACAACATCCAGATTCCTTGCAGGCTTTGTACATAGTGGCTGAAGCGGCAGAGAAACAAAACCTCGAAGAAGCAGTCACGTGGCGCAGACGAATCGCGAGCTTACGCCCAAAAGATCCGGACAGTCAGCTTAATCTTGTTTCCGCTGCACTGCGCTTTGGAAACCTCGATCTTGCGCGCAAAGCGCTTGAGCAGATTCCTGCCAATGATCGTGACAGGGCCCCTTTTCATGTGGTTGCAGGCTGGCTGGCTCGTGCGGAAGGAAATTTTGCAGAACAAGAGGAACAATTCGCCGCTGCCGTAAAGAAGGAACCCAAGAATGATCTGTATCAGTTCAATCTTGCCGCGCTGCAAATCCATTCCAACGACGAACAAAAGAACGCAAAAGCGCGGGAAAATCTCGAGCGCTTCAGCAAGCTACTCCCGTATCAAACCGGCGCGTTGCGCGCCTTACTCAATGACGCTGTGGCGCGCAATAATCTCTCAGCGGCGGATAACTTCGCGCAACAGCTCCAGATGTCGCAGGAGGTCAGTTTCAGCGATTACCTTCTATGCCTTAATTTTTATCGGAAGCTCGATGAGAAGAAATTCCGCCTCTCATTGGAACGAGTTAAACCCCTTGCGGCAAAGAATCCATCCGATCTCGCGTCGCTTATGGAATGGATGAATAAAAATGGGTTCGCCGGAGAGGTCGTCAGGTGGATCGAGAAGCTTCCGGCAGAGAAACTGACATCGCCATCCGTCGCTGTTACAGTGGCAGACGCCTACGCAAATGCGAAAAATTGGACGCGTTTGAAACGGTGGACCCAGAATGGAAAATGGGGCGATTTCGATTTCCTGCGCCTGGCATATCAGGCGATTGCAACGCGTCCGTCACGCGAAAACGCTGCGGATGAATTCGGAACGCTCTGGCGCTCTGCGGAACAATCGATAAAAGATCAGCCTGGGCGCGAAGTTGCCCTCGCGCGTCTCGCTTCGAAATGGAATCTGGAGAAAGAATCCGAGCAAATGTGGCTGCGTGTCGCAGAAAACCCAACCCTTCGGCGGGAGGCACTGGATACGCTTCGCCGGCTTTATCGCGGCGACAATGACACAGCGAAACTTTATGACATTCTCCAGCGTTTGCACGAAAGCTCGCCCAACGAAGCGCCGATTACAGCGGATCTTGCACGACTCGGCCTCAACCTGGAGCGAGATATCGAACGCTCACATGAACTCGCTAGGGAAGCCCTTGATCGCGCCCCGATCGAGGTCAACTGCGCCGTGACTTACGCATTCTCTCTGTATCGCCTTGGCCGAAACGCGGAAGCTCTTGCATTTATTCAAGGATTGCCAGCTGACCAGTTACGCGACCCACACGCGGCGGTTTATGCAGCGTTACTACTAGCTGATGGCGGCCAAATCGACGCAGCAAAGGATTACGTTGCCGCAGCGAAAGAAGGAATTTATCCAGAGGAAAAAAAAGTGCTCGATGAAGCAAGAACGAAAATCGCACGTGCATCTGCGGCTCCGTAGCCAACAATTTCACCGCTTCCTCCTTAACGGAGTCCAGCGCCGGCCCCGACTTCGTCGCTATGGTTGCTTTGCAGCCGGAGCGGGGCGCTCATGATACGTGCTGGCCGGTCAGGGCTGGAAAAAAGGCTCGCTATTCTCCCAGATCTTTCTCGGCCACCACTCGCCATGCTTCTACATCGGCACGGCTTTGGGTCGGAGAAATGCATCGAACAGCTCTCAAGGAATCAAACGTCACTTGAGAAAACGGAATTTCAATCGAACGCTTCAACAAGCATCGATCCTGGTTCGAGGTCTTCCTGTACAACAAACTCAAGTGCGGATCGAGGTGATAATCAGAACAATCTCTCGCTGCAGCACGAATGTTTTGCGTAAGCTGCTTCAATTGGTTGTCCATCGCGAAGTGTACGAAAAGCGTTTTGATAAACTCGGATGAACCACCGACCTCGAGCGGCCGCAGCACAATTCGTTCGCAACCTCGTGCAGCTTTTGAAAGAATTGCGCCAACTGCGTTCGTGCTATTCGGTCCGACGTGAACCGTCACATGCGGTTCGAACACAGGCGCGTCATAACGAAGCGCGAGCTCATTAATGACACCCTGGAAAAAACGGCGCGCGGGCTCGTCTGGAAGAAGCCAATAGGCAATCGCGATCCTTTTCATTTTGAAAAATGCGTCCGCTTTGTACGCAACGTTTTCACCAATCCAACATTTAAAAAGCGAATCTCCAATGCTAGAATCGCGCCGTGCCGACGAATGTTTTGGGAACTGAACTGAAATGTTGTTGCCGGGACCCGATAACCGGATTTTATCGGGACGGCTTTTGCCGCACCGGGCCTGAAGACATCGGGCTTCACACAGTCTGTGTAAAAGTAACGCAGGAATTTCTCGATTTCTCTGTGCTTGATGGAAATGACCTTGTCACGCCGCATCCGGAGTGGGGTTTTCCCGGACTGAAGCCGGGCGACAAATGGTGCGTGTGTGTGACTCGCTGGAAAAGCGCACTGGATCACAACCGCGCCGCACCTGTTGATCTTGAAGCGACGCACGCTTCCGCGCTCGAATTCGTCACTTTAGAAGAGCTGAAGGCGCACGCGCTCTCCGACAAGCGGGCGTGAGGTTGAATTCGACTGAATTTGCCGCCACGCTAGCCTTGATTTGAACCTTCCGTTTAGCCTTTTTCTGGCGCTCCGGTACTTGAAACCGAAGCGCACATTTCTCTCGATCATCACCCTGATTTCGGTCCTTGGTGTGATGCTCGGCGTGACCGTGCTGATTCTCGTCATTTCGGTCATGACCGGGTTCGATCGCGAGCTGCGCCAAAAGGTAATCGATTTCGACGCGCACATTCTCGTGAGCACAGAAGACGTCTTGCGCGACTGGCGAACGCTCAAAGCAAAAATCGACAACACGCCAGGCGTGGTTGCGACTGCGCCCTACATCCAGGGACCGGTTATCGTCGAATTTCAAAACCGGCGAGTTGCGCCGTTGATTCGCGGTATCGATCCGGCCGAGGAAGAGAAAGTCATCTCCCTGAAAAAATTCATTAAATACGGCAAGCTCGACCTGGAAGGGGATTCAACCGTGCTAGGTATTGAGCTGGCCCGCAAACTGCAGGCCAGCGTCGGTGACAAAATCACCGTCTATTCTCCGGGGAATCTTGGGCAGGTTCTCGATGGAATTAAAAAATTGGAGAATGCAAAGGGCGATGAAGAAAAGAAAGCAATCGAACAATTGCGCGAAGTCATTCTGCCGAAGGAACTGACTGTTACCGGCATTTTTGAGACGGGTCATTACCTTCACGATTCCGAGTACCTGCTCGTGCCAATCTATGTAGGGCAGGAGCTGTATGGGCTGGGAGACGGCTTGCATGGCATCACAGTCAGGACTGACAACCCCTACAGCGCTGAGCGCGTGAAACAAGCAATCGAACAATTTCTTGAACCACCGCAATACGCGCAGACCTGGATCGACATGAACCACCAGTTTTTCGAAGCTGTGCGACTCGAACGCAGCGTGATGTTTTTTCTGCTCTTTTTCATCGTTGTGGTCGCGGCATTTGGGATCATGAGCACGCTCATCACAGTGACAGTGCAAAAGCGGCGGGAGATAGGAATCATGAAAGCCCTCGGGGCGAACATTGCGCAAGTCATCTGGGTTTTCCTTGGGCAGGGAACAGTCGTTGGCCTTTTTGGAACACTTACCGGACTGGGACTCGGAATGACGTTGATCCGGTACCGCAACGAGTTCAGCCAGTGGCTGGCAAGGACGTTGCACATCGAAATCTTCCCGCGCGAAGTTTATCAATTTTCGGCAATCCCGGCGGAAGTCATCCCGCGAGACGTGGCCATCATCTGTATCAGCGCATTTTTTA
Organism: Candidatus Udaeobacter sp.; assembly: GCA_036558805.1. Classification (GTDB taxonomy): domain Bacteria; phylum Verrucomicrobiota; class Verrucomicrobiia; order Chthoniobacterales; family UBA10450; genus Udaeobacter. The sequence goes on along the minus strand of DATBEX010000180.1, from coordinate 2,039 downwards.
TCTGCTCAATTGCTGCGCTTATCCCCGCATACTTCGCGGCGCGGCTAGATCCGGTAAAAGCCTTGCGCTACGAGTGAAGTTGTAGAGGCTACAACTTGAGAAAAGTGTCGAGCGTCCGGTACGCAAAATCATATCCCTCCGGCCATTCACTTTGACGCGGGCCAGCTACGTTAAGCGTTTGTATCTTGTTTTCACGGACAAAACCGATGATTGCCTTCGCGCCTTGTTCGACTGATGTTTTTGATGCGTCGATGAGTTCGTGTGGGCGTTGTTGCTCGATACAAAAACGAAGCGTTTGCTCCGTGCCGCCGCTCAGTTCGCCGCTGTAAATGATAACGGTTCCATCGGAATCCTCGACGTTCTGCAAGGTTCTTTCGGTGAAGCCGCCACCTTCCAGCTCCTTGAGTGAATAACGATCCGGAATTCTACCGAACTCATCAAGCCGTCCAGCTGGAACCCAACCGCCGTACTCGATTCCATGTTTTAGGGCGACATCGAGTGCTGCGCGATCAACGCCGGTTTGTCCGCCAGAAACGATTTTCACCACGCTTCGGCACGCTTAGTCGCCGGTCGGAACAATGTCCGCGCGTTCTACCATTAGGATCACGGTTCGTTCAGGCGCACGCGTACGATGGCGTACACCTCTGGGTACAACGAAGCCCTGTCTCGGTGTGAGATCGATAACGCGATCTTCGAGATCGATCAGGAAATGTCCGTCCAGAACAAAAAAGAATTCATCGATATGTTTATGTTCGTGCCAATGATATTCGCCCTGAATAACAGCCATCCTAACAACGGAATCGTTCACTTTGCAAAGCGTCTGGTTGTACCATTTGTCAGTGCAGGCATCGGCCAATTTCCGCACGTCGATGACTTCAAGCGGCCGGTGTAGTATGTTGAGGCAGGTTTTGTACGGAAAATCTTCCGGGGATTTGTTCGGATCCATAGTCGTAATTAATCATTCTTCGCCGTCGAAATAATCTGTCTCTTTTCCTTTCAAAACCACCCGATCCGCAGCCGAAGACTTGTTTACTTTCCATTTCCCGCTCTCCGGATAATAGCTGGATTCACCGATCGGATTATCCGCAATCACATAATAGATGAAGTCTTCCTGAGCGGAGTTGGTAAGTTGATGCGGTTCGTCGGGCCCGAAAATGAACGCGTCCCCAGCCCCAACTTCGGTCGTCCCATCCTTGTGGCGAACGCTTCCTTTTCCAGAAATCACCAAATAAAGCTCCCACTGCGCTGAATGTGCGTGGTACGGAAAATTTGCTTTTCCGGACGGCACTCGATTCCATTCCAGATCAAATGGATGACGCTTGGACAAATCAAGCGAGCTTGGTTCGCGCCCAAGCGCTTCCGAGATTCCTTTGAACGACACTGCGTATTTTCCACCCGGCGACTGCCACGGTTCTTCTTTGATATCGTTTAGATTTACTTTACGCATACGGTTTGCTCTGGGGAGCGCACGCGCCCCCGTGTGCTGGCGATGGCGCCCTCGCCATCGCGAACTTTTTCAGATCTTTTGGGTGCGTTGGCGTTGCTGCGCCTAAGGCGCTTAGGCGCGTGCGCTCCCCAGTTTTCATTCTTCGCCGTCGAAATAATCGGTCTCCGTCCCTTTTACGACGACTTCTTCCCGTGCGTCCCTTGTCACCGCCCATTTTTTGCTGTCAGGATAATAACAGGAATCACCGCTCGCGCCGCCGCTACGCGGATTATCGGCGATCACGTAATACACAAAATCCTCATCGCCCTTATTCCACAGCTGATGGGCTTCTCCCGGCTGAAAAAAAAATGCGTCGCCCGGCCCCACCCCGATTGTCCCGTCCTTATCACGCACGATGCCGTGACCCGAAACGACGAGGTAGAGCTCCGATTCGGCCGCATGCGCGTGATAGGGACAAAGGAATTTGCCTTTTGGAATTCGGACGAGCGCAAGGTCAAACGGATGCCGCTTCGTTAGATCAAGCGACTCGGGCTCGCGGCCAAGAGCCACCGAAATATTCTTGGATGTGCGACCAAATTTTCCCCCTGGCGAT
>DATBEX010000179.1:0-36294 GCA_036558805.1 Candidatus Udaeobacter sp. | reverse complement strand
GTTAATTCCTCTTTCGGAACGGACGGAGGCATCGCTCTGGCGACCACGACTTGTGTCATGCAGAGCTTCTTCAGGAATGGCAGACGTGCGCAGAACCGGTTTAGGAAGGTCGAAACGAGGGGCACGTATTTGGGGAAGAGCACGATCCAATGCGTCTCAAGGGCTTCGAAGCCCGTTAGCTTCATCGCGTTTCGAATGTCTGCGGTCGAGAGCCAGTTTTGTTCGGCTCGAGGGACCTTCATCCCGATCCACTCCGCAAACCTGACCAATGGCTCCCAGAGATGGTTGTATGTCACAACCAGCAAACGCGTGTGTCGCAGGCAAAGCGGCTTCAAATTACGCAACGCTTGAAGAACGTCCACCGTGTCGCCGATGTCATTGAAAAGGACATAATCGAATTTTTCGCCCGGCTCGGAAAGCTCGCGGAATTCGTCTTTGTCCGGAAAGGCGACCGCAAATTTATAGGTGGGATTTCGTTGGTTTGCGATTTCCACCATCTCGGCACAGATGTCTATGCCTTTGCCTTCGCCGGGCCGAACGGCCGCCAAATCGTTACCTGTGCCGCAGCGAACGGACAGAACTTTTTTGTTCGGCTCAACTAGAAATTGAAGTAGCCGGTTCAGCAACTCGTAATAGTATCTGTTGCGTTTAATCCAGCTTTCGCGGCGAGAGGCAATACTAGCAAGATGGCTACGTGTGCGTTCACGCCTTTCTTCCAAGGCAGCGCCTCCCCAGACCTCTTTAGCGGTCTGACGCTCGTTCATTACAATTTCCATATTACCGTCGCCGATACCTTGTTGGATCACAGTGCCTTTGTCAGGAGCTCCAGCCTGGTGGAGTTGGAACTTGTTTCAATTTCCGCGTCCTTCAAAGTTGGCCTCTTCAGGTGTTTTTCCCCATGCTTCCGGCTACGGGAAAAACCCTCTTCCGGCATGCCAAAGCGCGTCTGAGCAAGATCAATTTCGCTGGAGAAATACGATGCTTGTGCTTCACTAATAGGTTCGACATTCGTCGTCAGAATGCCTGCGCAAGTTATCAAAATTAGCGGTGCTCGCCAGCACAATCTCAAGAACCTTCATGTAGAAATTCCACGGGGAAAGCTGGTTGTCATTACCGGCTTGAGTGGCTCGGGAAAATCCTCTCTGGCGTTCGATACGCTGTATGCTGAAGGCCAACGCCGCTACGTCGAAAGTCTCTCCGCTTATGCACGGCAATTTCTCGATCGAATGGAGAAGCCCAACGTGGATTTCATCCAGGGACTTTCTCCCGCCATTGCCATTGAGCAGCGTAGTGCGGGAGCTAACCCAAGGTCGACGATTGCGACGACAACTGAAATTTACGATTATTTACGAGTCCTGTTTTCAGCCGTAGGTCAGCCGCACGATCCGGTTACAGGCCGGCCCCTGAGCCGGCAAACGCCCCAGCAAATTGTCGACCAGATTCTTGGTTACGAGCCAGGATCGAAAATCATTCTGCTGGCACCGTTGATTGAGAATCAACCGGGGGAGTTTAGGGACGTGCTCGAAAAGATCAGGCGGGAAGGATTCGTGCGCGCACGGACGGACGGTCAGATTATCGAACTGGGCCGCTCTGAGCGGATTCGCCTCAGCAAGAGCAAGCGCCACACGATTGAGGCGGTCGTGGATCGGCTCGTCGTGCGCGATGGCATTCGCACGCGTCTTACGGATTCAATTGAAACGGCGCTCAAGTGGGGCGGGAACCACGTTATCGTGCTAAAGGAACCGTCAAAGATGCCGAACGCTGCACGCCTAAGGGATCCTCGAGCAGGCAGCTCAACGCCCAACGCCCAATCCGAGGAGATGTGGGAAGAATTGCGTTACTCGACGGATTATGGAAATCCAGAGACTGGATTCAAGATCGCCGAGCTAACTCCGAGACATTTCTCCTTCAACAGTCATCTCGGAGCGTGCCCGGCTTGTCATGGGCTTGGCACACAGCTGGTTTGCGATCCGGATTTGATGATTCCCGATCCTGACAAGACACTGACAGAAGGCGCAATCACTCCATGGAGACGTGGAACGAAGCGGATGCAGGCATACTACCGGCATCTCCAAAATGCGCTCGTGAAGCACTTTCACGTCGATGAAGACGCGCCCTTCAGCGAACTGCCGGAGCAATTCAAGCAGGCGCTTTACTTCGGAACGAATGGAACGCCGATCGAGATGGATTTCAAGGACAACGGGGAAGCGAAACTTGCAAAGCCATTCGAAGGACTGGTACCGCAGATGCAGCGACTTTACGAGCAGACCCAGAGCGAATTCACTCGCAACCGCATTCGGTCGTTCATGACACACGAGACATGTAAGGTGTGCGGCGGAGCAAGGCTCAAACCGGAAATCCTGGCAGTCACCATAAAGGATCGGCGCGCACGCGAATTCAACATCCACCAGCTTAGCGAATTGACGACAGAAGCCGCTGCTGAGTTTGTTGCGGCACTCGAGCTGACTGAGCAACAACACGCGATCGTCAGCGAAGTTGTGCGTGAAATTCAATCCCGCTTGCAATTCCTCATTGAAGTCGGTCTCGGTTATCTGACACTCAATCGCCAGAGTGGGACACTTTCGGGCGGTGAAGCACAGCGAATTCGCCTGGCGACACAGATCGGCTCCGGACTTGCAGGCGTTCTTTACATCTTGGATGAACCAAGCATTGGACTGCATCAACGAGACAACGCACGGCTGCTCGGGACACTCTGCCGTCTTCGTGACCTTGGTAATTCCGTCATTGTGGTCGAGCACGATGAAGAGACGATACGGGCTGCAGATCACATAATTGATCTTGGTCCCGGTGCCGGTCCGCGTGGCGGAGAGATCGTTGCGCAAGGTCAGCTCGACGATATCCTGCGCGCGAAGAACTCTCTGACTGCCGACTACCTGTCCGGCCGTGCGCGAATTTCCATTCCCAGACAGCGCGCCAAACCGCGGTCCACCGACCAATCGGAAGGGTGGGTCACATTGGTCGGGGCGACTGAAAACAATTTGAAGGACATTACCGCCTCTTTTCCCCTTGGTTGTTTTACCTGCGTGACCGGCGTATCCGGTAGCGGCAAGTCTACGTTGGTGGACGACATTCTAAAGCGTGCACTGTTTCGGCGTTTTTATCATGCGAAGGAAAAACCAGGCGCTCATAGTGCAATTCGCGGTGTGGAACAGATCGACAAGGCAATTGTAATCGATCAAAGCCCAATTGGGCGAACGCCACGGTCAAACCCCGTGACTTACACGGGCGCCTTCACTCCGATTCGTGAATTGTTTAGTCAACTGCCCGCCGCGCGCGTACGTGGTTATGATGCGGGCCGTTTTAGCTTCAATGTCAAAGGGGGGCGTTGCGAAAATTGCGAAGGCGATGGGCTAATCAAGATCGAGATGCACTTCTTGCCCGACGTCTTCGTTGAATGTGAAGTCTGCCACGGGAAACGCTATAACCGTGAAACTCTCGAAATTACTTACAAGGGTAAACACATCGCGGATGTACTCGACCTAACCGTGGACGAGGCGGCTCGCTTTTTCCGGAACGTGCCCAGTATTTCGGAAAAGTTAGACTCGTTACTGGATGTGGGGCTGGGCTATCTGCGACTTGGTCAGGCCGGGACGACTCTTTCAGGCGGAGAAGCTCAACGGGTAAAACTGGCAACGGAACTTGCTAAAAAGGCGACCGGGCGCACGCTTTACATCCTGGATGAACCAACGACGGGATTGCATTTCGCCGATATTGAGAAGTTGTTGCAAGTCTTAATGAAACTGCGCAACGCCGGTAACACGGTGATTGTGATTGAACATAATTTGGAGATGATCAAATGCGCGGACTGGATCATTGATCTGGGACCCGAAGGTGGTGATAGTGGCGGGAAAATTGTCGCAGCAGGAACCCCGGAAAAGATTGCCGAGGTGTCCGGCAGCCATACCGGACAATATCTGGCGCGTTTATTGAGGAACACATGAGCCGCCTAAGACGTATGGGACTGATTTGTCTGCTGGGTCTCCTGGCGCAATTCGCCCGTGCAGACCTTTCCAGCGAAATTGCCGAAGCGAGTGCGCCGATTGCACAGGGCGTGCCGGAAGTGGCAGTCGTGCGGTTGCAGGCGTTGTTGACTAATAGTCTCTCCGAATCCGAGTGGCGCGCGGTTGTGGAGAAGCTTGCCGAAGCGCAAATAGCCGCAAAGCAGCCAGAGAAGACTCTGGTCTTATTGGCAGACATTCGGGTTCGCGAACTGCCATGGGCAAAATTTTGGTGCGCCCAGGCTTTCGCAAACCTGTATCGATGGAGCGAAGCCCTCCCTCTTTACGAGCAATTGGCCAATAGCGAGGGATCGCCATTTCGGAGCGAAGCCATGTTTGGGGCGGCGGAAATGCTGCGCGCATTGGGAAGACCTGATGAGGCACTGAAGAAATTTACACTTCTCATTCATGACAAGGAATGGACCACCCGAGCACAGTTGCGAGCAGCCGAATTGTACATTGAAAGAGCGGATGCTGCGAACGCACGGCGCCTTCTTCAAGAGATGCAACCAACGTCAATCGCAGAGCGGAGAGAACGCCGGGCGCTCCGCGGGCGCCTGGAACTAATTCAGCGGCGACCTGAAAGGGCAATCGGCATTTTTCAGGGTCTTTTAAAAAGACCAGAGGGAACGCCGCACTCCGCATTGATCACCGCAGTCTTGGGCATCGCGCAGGCCCAAATGGAACTAAAAACACCGGAAGTCGCGGACGATATCATCGAGCAATTTATTGATCGCCATCCAGCAGACCCGGACCTTCCCCATCTCTTCGCAAGGCTCGATGAGCTGTATCGGGCCGAGCACAAACCATCGCGCAACGAACTGGAGAGATGGGTGCGCAGTCCCGAACAGCCACGACGAACATTTGCACGATGGTATCTTGCGCGTTTTGAAATTCGTGCGGGGCGCAGGGAGCGAGCTCGACAATTATTCACCGACCTTCGTCACACAAGCGTAAAATCTCAGGCAATCGCACCTGCTTTGGTCGAGTTTGCACAATTCGAAGTCGACGATAAGCACTTCGATGAAGCAATCTCGATCCTGGGCGACGCGAGTTCATTTCATCCTGAATGGTCTTTGCTAAGTCGAATCGATTTCTTGTCTGCGCAAGTGCAATACCTTGCGAGGCGATTCGACAGAGCTGCTGCGGACTTTGAACAAATTGCCCGTTCAGGTTCACCATGGCAAAAGGTTGCGCTTTTCAATGCGTCTACCGGCTGGCTTCAAGTCGGCAATCATTCACGTTTTCTGACTGATTACAGTGAATTTGAAAAAGCGGGTGGCGATGAAGAGGCGCGTGCCGACTTGCGCTTGGAGGAAGGGCTGGTGCAAGCAGGAAAAGGCGACGAAAAAGCCGAAAAAACGTTACAGCAGTTCGTTCATGATTTTCCTAAAAATCCTCGCGTATCGGAAGCCCTGGTCAGTCTGGCGGAACTAGCCTTTCATGCCTCGCCACCGCGCATCGATGAAGCGCGCAAGTATCTGACTCGCGCCGCTGAGTCGCCGACGCCTGCGGCCGCAGAACGCGCAGACTATCTTAATATCTGGATTGAGGAAGCAGCGAGGGGGGATGAGACAAAAGTTATTGAGCTTGCCAAGCGGTTCCTCGAACGACACGGAACCTCGCCCTTCGCTTCGGAAGTTCGAATGAAGTTGGCTGAACTTTATTACCGACGTCAGGACTTTGCGAACGCGCAGACACAGTTTGAACTGATTGCTCAACAGGCTCCGGATAGTTCGCTGGGTGAGAAAGCCCTCTTTTTCGCTGCAGAGTCAGCAATGAATAGCATGGGTGAGCATTCGTTGGATCGGGCGATTGTTCTGTTTGATCAAGTCGTGCGGCAAAATGGTGCTCTGCGATGGGCGGCACGCAACGAGGAGGCCGTGATTGAGCGCAAGCTTGGCAAGCCGAAGGATGCTCTCGCCTTGTATGACGAGGTACTAAAGAGTGATGCCGCTCCCTCCGAAAAACGCGAGGCGCTCTGCGGGAAGGGCGACATTTTCTTTGAAATGGGCGCAACCGATCCGAGCAATTACCAGCGTGCGATCGAAATCTATGATCAACTCGCCTCCGATAAGAACGAGCCAGTTCACTGGCGCAACCAGGCGCTCTTTAAGAAGGGATTGTGCTTAGAAAAGAAAAGTGAGCGCGCAAATGCGCTTGCAACGTTTTACAAAATATTGGAGGAAGACGCCCGCCCGGATCGGCGGCGCGAACTTTTCTGGTATTACAAAGCAGGGTTTAATGCCGCACGCCTGTTGGAAGAAGATTCGAAGTGGGAATCTGCCGCTGTTATCTATGAGAAACTCGCTGCCGCGGGAGGCAGTCGAAGCGAAGAAGCAAAAGCGCGTCTTACCAATCTTCGCCTAGCGCACTTTCTGTGGACGGAGTGAGCCCTCTAATGGGCAGCCCACAATCTCGGATTCTTGGCTCAAAACAACGGCAAAATAAGCTTGCGTAAAATTTGAGGCGGAATCACACTTAGGACGTGAAAACAGTAGGTAGACCAAGTCGCCTGAGCGGCTGGTCGGTCCGATGCGTAGGCGTCGTGCTTGCGCTCGCGTTTTGCGCATCGGCATTCGCTGATCCAAGCAAGAACGTCGTGCGCCGGCCACAATCACAGCAGGTCGCACAATCCCAACAGGTCGTCCAAACCTCAAAGAGGATGTGCTACACTGTGGCTGCGGGCTCCCGCATACCGCAACCTTGCACTCGGTTAGCTGCGATTCCGACCACTCATGGCGCGTTGGATATTTTAGGCCACCGCAACAGCCAATAACCTAGAATTCCGACGATTTCGCCGGTGTTTGCGCGCTGCCGGCGCGGCAGCGCGGCCGTAGATTTTTATTTTTGCGCGCCAAAACCGTTCGTCACAGTCATGCGCGCACTTTTCAATTGGATTGTTGGAGCTAGCTGCTCGGCTTACCCCAAAACAGAGTTCGCTGTCGCAAGCACCGTTTTATCCTCGTTATCCGTCAATCCGGCGAGGAAACTTCGGATCCGTCGGAACGATTGGCGCAAAAATAAATCGGCAGCGAGCTGGTCTGGAGACGAAGAATTTCCATTTCGCTGCGCCAATTGAAGCTCAGAATCCTGGCGGCTGAGCACACAGGTTGACGCAAAAAGGTCCATCGCGGCGTTTGCAATCCGCTCCTGAACGAGCTGCATGTCCAAAATCGGCTCGCGGTAAGTGATCAACGCGCGGTTCACAGCCACATTGAAACGCCGGATCAGGCTGCCAAGTTGATCGGCGGACCAACGTAGTTCGGCGCTCCGTACTGGAATCTCAGGAACTCTCACGGTCGCACCCAAGCGATGCTTGCCAGCTGCCCACGCTTTCGAAAAACCGCGCTCGCGGGTTGGTTTCATCATCGTGTCGTAAATCTCCTTGAACTCCATACCCGGCCCGCGCATTCCGACCAAAGCGACAAACGAAGTCAGCACTTCGTTCGCGCCTTCACCGATCTGATTGATGCGCGCGTCGCGCATCATTCTTTCCAGCGGAAGATCGACAAAATACGCCGAGCCGCCGTATATCTGAAATACATCGTTGATGCATTCCCAAAGCCGCTCGGTCGTAAACACTTTAAGCATCGCCGTCTCGAGCATGTAATCCTCCAGGCCGCGATCAATCAGCGACGCTGTAATGGTCGTCATCGCTTCCATTGCGTAAGCGTCCGCAGCAATGCGCGCGATCTTCTTTTGGACCAGATGAAAATTACTGAGCGTTTTGTTGAATTGTTTGCGCGTGTTTGCGTGTTCGATCGCTAAACTCAAACAGGTCTTGGCAGCACCCGTGCAACACGCACCGAATGTCGTTCGCCCAAAATCGAGAACCGTCAGCGCCACCTTAAGACCCTTACCAAGCGGGCCGAGAATGTTTTCTTTGGGAACTTTGACGTCGCGCAAGGCGAAGCGGCCGGTTGCGGTGCCACGAATCCCCATCTTCGGCATCCGCGCTTCGAGCATTTCGAAGCCAGGCATGTCGGGTGTCACCAGAAACGCCGTAACGGCCGTCTTGTCGGTTCCCGGCACCGACGTGCGCGCCATCACGGTCAGCACGCCGGCGATCGCTGCGTTGGTGATGTAGCGTTTCTCGCCGTTAAGAATGAAATGCGAGCCGTCTTCGCTCGGCTCAGCCCGCATTTGTACGTTTGCAGCATCTGATCCTGCCTCCTTTTCGGTCAACGCAAAGGCCCCGAGTTGTTCGCCAGTCGACAATTTTGGAAGCCATCGCTGCTTTTGCTCGTGTGTGCCGAAGAGCAACAATGCGCGAATTCCGATCGAGTGGTGTGCGTTCACAAAAACAGACGTCGATGCACAACGGCGGCCGATCTCTTCCAGGATTTTGCAGTTCGCCATCTGCGAAAATCCGTGTCCGCCGTATTCTTTTGGGGCAGTCATGCCGAGCACGCCCACCCGGCCAAGCCCATCAATCACACTGCGCGGTATGTCCGCTTTCCGATCAATTTCCGCAGGATTCAGATCTGCGTCGAGAAACCGGCGAAGCTCTGTAAGAACGCCGTCCAATTCGACCTGTTGCGCCTCGGGGATACGCGGATACGGCATTACCCAATCGGCAACGAAATGTCCTTGGAAAAGGCCTTTGGCAAAACCGAGCGCCTGTGGACCTGCAAAAAGCAATTCCTCAGCCTGCTGGATTTCTTTCTGTCGCTGCGCGTCGAGCTTATTCATTCAGGTTGTCTTTAGAAAAACGGGCGACGCATTGTAGCCATGAGTGCGCGCCTGTCCAATCACCTCCGGCGCCCGCACTGTAAAATCCAACCGTCAGTGCTCTCCGAATTCTCAACCTGGCATTCGGGAGCTTGGCCCCTCAGCTGCAGCCCTGACTGGTGCCGCATTCGGTGCAAACACCGCAAGCGCCGGCCCGGATCACCTTGTCGCTGCCGCAAACGGAACAGGTGATTCCCATGAAGATACTGCCAAGAGCAACTGTTACACGATCGGCGTGACCGTTGCCGTTCCCGTTCTGTCGGCCGGATTCCGAATCGCCTGGCGGATGGTTTGTGATGACGTCGATCACTTCTTTCTCTGCAGTGCGGGCCAAATCCGAGACTGGCCGGTTAACGGCCTTCTTCTCGATCTCTGGAATTTCCTTTAGCGGAAGGTCCGGCTGGCCTCGATTCGGCGAGGTCGCTTCCTTGTAACCTTTAATGAATTGGCAACCCAGCCAGCGAAACACATAATCAGTGATGCTGGTGGCATGGCGGATATCGGGGTTCTTTGTGAAACCGCTCGGCTCAAATCTCTGGTAAGCAAACTTCTTGATCAGGCTTTCGAGCGGCACACCGTATTGGAGAGCGATGGAAGTGAGCGTGCCGACTGTGTCCATTAATCCGCCAATGGTGCTGCCTTCCTTGGACATGGTGATGAAAAGCTCGCCGGGCTGGCCGTCGGCGTAGAGCCCGACGGTGATGTATCCTTCGTGACCGGCAATCTCGAACTTGTGGGTGAGCGACATCCGGGTGTCGGTCATGCGGTGGCGCACCGGTTGATCGACAAGGCCGCGCAACGACGCCACTTCCTGTTGCAGTTCGAGAATCCGTGTATGGAGCTGGTCTGGCTCGGGGTCGGCATCATCCGGCTTCGCCAAGGCTTCGGCGGACAAGTCGCCGGCGGCGACAGCGCCCATGTCTTTTGTCTTGCGGGTGTTCAGTGGCGCGGATCGCTTCGATCCTTCACGGTAAATCGCCACCGATTTCAAACCGAGTCGCCATCCTTCGACGTACGTGTTCATGATGTCGTCTACTGTGGCTGCTTCGGGCATGTTAACGGTTTTTGAAATTGCGCCGCTGAGGAACGGTTGTGCGGCAGCCATCATTCGAAGGTGCGCCATGTAATTGAGGCTGCGCTCGCCTTTGAACGGCTTGAAGGCGCAATCGAAAATGGGCAAATGCTCCGGTTTCAGTCCGGACGAAATTGTCGATCCATCCGTATCTGTGACGTCCTCAATGGTATCGAAAGCGTCAATGTGCGCGATGATGCGCTCGATCTCGTCGGAACCATAACCCAGTTTCTCCAGCGCCGGTTTGATCGTTTGGTTCACAATTTTCAGCATTCCGCCGCCCGCGAGCAGCTTGTATTTCACCAGCGCGATGTCCGGTTCAATTCCCGTCGTATCGCAATCCATCAGAAAACTGATCGTGCCTGTGGGCGCGAGCACTGTAACTTGCGCATTCCGATAACCGTAGCGCTTTCCAAGCTCCGCCGCGCTGTCCCAAACTTTCGCGGCTTCTTCTTTCAAATGCGCGAATTCCTTCGCATCTGAGATTTCGCGCACTGCGTCCCGATGCAATTCAATCACTTCCAACATCGATGCGACGTTGTCCTTTGCGATCGGCTTCGGGACGCCGCTGGCGCGTGCGTCTCGATAACCCGGAAAGGGTCCGATCGCGCGGGCCAATCGCGCGCTTTGTTCGTAAGCTTCGCCGGTCATGATCGCGGTGATCGCGCCGCAGAGAGCCCGGCCTTCGACGCTAGCGTAACCGAAACCATAGCTCATGATGAGCGACCCAAGATTGGCGTAGCCGAGTCCAAGCGTGCGGAAAATATGCGAGTTCTCCGCAATCTCTTTGATCGGGTAACTCGCGTTATCGACAATAATTTCCTGCGCTGTGATGAAAATGCGCACCGCCGACTTGAAACGTTCGACATCAAAGTCGCCTTCCGCGGTCTTGAATTTCATCAAATTCAGCGAAGCCAGATTGCATGCGGTGTTATCGAGGAACAGATATTCCGAGCACGGGTTCGTTGAATTTTGCCGTCCTGTTCCCTTGCAGGTGTGCCATTTGTGAATTGTGGAATCGAACTGCATTCCAGGATCGCCGCAGACGTAGGTTCCCTCGGCGATTTTGCGCAACAGAGCGCGCGCGTCCTTGCGTTCGCACGGTTTGCCGTCCATTACCCGACGCGTCCACCATTCCCGACCTTCCAGCGCCGCTTCCATGAAGTCATCGCTTACCCGTACGCTCACATTTTCGTTCTGATACATGACTGAGCCGTAGGCATCGCCGTTGTAACTTCCGTCGTAACCCTGCTCGATGAGCGCCCATGCTTTTTTCTCTTCTTTTTGCTTGGCGTCGATGAACTCTTCGATGTCGGGGTGCCAATCCTTGAGTGTGTTCATCTTCGCAGCACGCCGGGTTTTGCCGCCGCTCTTCACCACGTTCGCGACCTGATCGTAAACTTTCAGGAACGAGAGCGGTCCACTGGGTTTGCCGCCACCACTCAGTTTTTCTCTCGTTGACCTGAGCGAAGAGAGATCCGTACCCGTGCCACTGCCATACTTGAAAAGCATTGCTTCACTGGTCGCCAACCGCATGATGTCTTCCATTGTGTCCTGCACACTCTGGATAAAACACGCGCTTCCCTGCGGATACTCGTACTGTGAGGCCGCCCGTTCGGCTTTAACGGTCTCTCGGTTGTAGAAATAATTGCCGGCTCCAGCGCCTTTACCCACGCCATATTGATGATACAAGCCGAGGTTGAACCAGACCGGCGAATTGAAGGCGCCGTACTGGTTCAAGCACAGCCAGGTCAGCTCGTCGTAAAAAACTTCCGCAGCTTCCGCATCCGCGAAGTAACCGTCCGCCAATCCCCAGTCAGCAATCGTGCGCGTAACCCGATGAATCAGTTGTCGCACCGACATTTCTCGCCCGCCTTTGTATGGATCGGTGCCGTTCGCGATGTCGCCGTAGAAATACTTGGAGACAGCTATCTTGGTTGCAAGCGCGCTCCAGCTTTTCGGGACTTCAATATCTTCCTGCTTAAAGATGACCTTGCCACTGTCATCGTTGATTTCCGCAGTACGCTGTTCCCAGTCGACCTGATCAAATGGCGCAATACCAGCATCGCTGAACACGCGCTCAAAACGCAGCCCAGTCTTTTTCTTTTTGTCGGCCCTGTTTCTTCGGCGCGAAGCCGGTTCAGATGGTCCTTTCAGCGAGGCAGGCGGAATTCCGGGTTTTAGTTGAATCATGGCGATGAAGGAGGGGTTGATTTTTCAATAAGATGCGAATACTTGTGAACAGCGGCGCAAACAAGTTGTGAATCCTGGTGAACAACAAGTAATAGCGTTGGCCGTCCTTGGGACATACAATATGCAGCGCCGGGTGAAGAGGTGGCAAGCCTAAAATTGTAACATTTTTCGGCGCCCAAGCGCTGAGTTCAGCCTACGTGGTCGCCGCCACTGCCAAAGCCTCGATATAGCGTTGGTCGGTTCCGCAACAGCCCCCAAGAATGGCGAGATTGAACTCCCGCGCACATGTCAGCTCGTCTCGAGCCCAAATCTGAACGTCAATCGCAGCCAGATGATTGAGCTTGTCGAGCTCTTCGGGTGGAAGCGGTGAAGCGTTCGCTTTTAATCCACGAACGCGCCGAACGAGACCGGGCTCAGCAGCGCCCAATGCCTGCAACGCCGTTTGAGCATGCGTAGGATACAGGCAGCCAATCATGTAGTAACGCGGAGTCGGTGAAATCTCGGCGTCGATTCGTGCGATCGCGGCTGCCAACGGTGTTCCATCGAGCATGGTGCCGTCCGGGTGGAGCATCGGTGCCAACGTATACGGACAGCCCGTTGCCGCCATGGCACGGGCAACACCGGACAGTTCCGAAAACGCTGGAAACGTCGGCGCGTAGAGAAGATCGACGTTGAGCTCTCCGAGGATATTGGCTTGGCCTTGATGGTAAGCAAAGGCGGCGTCAGCACTCAGGGCTTCGCCTGTCGCGTAACCATCCGACGCCGGCCCGATCACACCTGCCAGGATGACCTGCACGTCGGGAAACTGCCGCCTGATAGAGCGCAGCAAGCCCACCGCAGCGGCATTCACACCCTGAACATTCTTTATCCATTTACGACTGGCTCGCCACGTCGGCGTCCCAATTTGGATCGGCAAACCGTGTCGAGCTGCTACGTCAACATAGCTTCGATAAATTCGCCGCAGAATATCGCGGCCCTCTTCATCTGCCAGCAGCCTGTACGCCTCGAAGTCATCAATTGCGCGTTTGAATTCGTAGATGATTCGGGTCTCAATGCCGCCATCTGTAAGTGTAATATCCATCGCGTTACTGAAGGCTCGCGTGCGGCACTGCCTTTGCAAACGCATGGGCGTCCCTCAGCATTGCGTATCCTAAAATAGGATCGACAATGTCGAGCGATTGGAAGGGTGGCTGAGTCCGGTTTAAGGCACTCGACTCGAAATCGAGCGTGGGGCAACCCACCGTGGGTTCGAATCCCACCCCTTCCGCTGTTCAATTGTAAGCGGCTGGAAATCAGGTAAAGCTTTGGGAATCAATGGCGCGGAATCCCGCTGTGTCACACCCGACTGATACACTTACCCAACCGATTCCGATGCCCCGGCACACGCATCTACTGCGTAGAGGTTCGCGCTATTACATCAACGTAAAGGTTCCGAAAGACCTGCGTGGCGATCTCAAAAAAGAAATCATTCGCAAATCACTCGATACGTCTGATTCGCGGGAGGCGATACAACGAGTCCGAATCGAAAGTTTGAGAATCCACGCTGAATTCGAAGAACTGCGAGCCCAATCCCGCGCTGAGAAACCGCAGCCCACTGATTTGTCTGCGATCTCGGAACACGAGGCGTACAACATCGCCATTCGATACCTCCGCGAACTGGAGGAGATGTCAGAACGTTGGTGGGAAACCGAAGGATCCAAGCTAGAGGAGGAAGAACTTGAAGACGCGCTTTATACGTTGCGCGTTGATCAGGGCGTGTTGAGCGGCGGTGGCAAACACTACGAGCAAGAGGACGGGACGTTCTTTTTAGACGCGTTTATGCACAAACGGCGAATGGTCTGCGCGCCTGAAACCCCAATTTACGAGAAGCTTCGCGAACTGTTTCGCCGTGCAGAACTCGAAAACACTCGCAGAGCAATGGATCGAATTGAACACCGAACCGTCAATGCTCACGATCCGCTGTTTCGCAACGTATTTGCACATACAGGGCTGAGTAAGAGTGGCGACGCTAAATCCGCAACTGTCGGCGATCTGTTGCGCCGGTTCGCAAAAGCACAGAGAGATGCAAATCGATCTGAGGGAACGCAGACGACATACAAGATTCCCGCCCGGATTATGCGCGAGGTCCTCGGTGAACAAACAGAGCTGGCGAAAATCACAACGGAAGACATCGAGAAGCTATGTGATTTGTTGCGCCAATTCCCCAAGAACGCCGCGCAACGGTATCCCGGTTTAAGCTTGCGAGATGCGATTGCAGAAGCCAATCGACCCGGCGATATCGAGCGCCTCAATCCCAAGACGTTGGAGAATTATTTCAACAATATCGTAACAATCTTCAACTTCGCAGTGGAGAAACGATTGATTTCCCATAATCCGGCAAAAGGCCGCTGGCTGCGCCAAAGCTTCGGTCACGAAAAGCGTCAACCAAAACCGCAATTCACGATGGACGAACTCAATCGGCTTTTCGGCGCACCGCTGTATACCGGCTGTAAAGATGATGAAACCGGCTACACGATTCCCGGACCGAACAGACCTCGACGCGGGCGGTTTTGGGTACCGCTGTTGTCACTCTTCCACGGCCTTCGTTTGAACGAAGCAGCGCAGCTTTACACCGAAGACGTGAAGCATATTGCCGGAATTGATTATCTGGCGATTCGCGAAGAACGGGAAGACGGATCGAAATGTGATAAGCGTTTGAAAACAAAGCAAAGCAAACGCGACGTGCCTATTCACCCGGAATTGAAACGCATCGGGTTTTTGGAATTCGTTGCTGCTCGCCGAGAGGATCGTACGTCCCCTCGCCTATTTCCCGAATTATCGGCGGGCTCAACCGGCTATTTCAGTAATTCCTTTTCCAAATGGTTTTCTAGATTTGTGGAAAACGCCCTTGGCCGCCCGACAGACGCGACATTTCATAGTTTTCGTCATCAGTTCCGCGATGCGACCCGCGCTGCTCGATTGAGCGTCGAATCAGTTGCCCGGCTTGCGGGATGGGAAAGAGGTGATCCGAATCAACAGCGCCAGGTTTTTCAGTACGGAGGCGGCGAGGAATTGCTTCGCATGTTAGCCGAAGACATTGCAAAGGTGCAATACTCAGGGCTGGATCTTTCGCACCTTCATCGGCACCGCCAAATCGGCTGATCAGTCGTGTTTTGTCCGGCTGCGATGCTGTTTATCCCAAGAATCTTTTGGTGGTTCAACATTTTCAAACCACCTAGCTTGCGTTTCGGCCGTTTGCGAGATGATGCAGGTATCACAAAATGCTCTTGTCCTTCGGTTCAGCTCGCCTACAAATCGATCCGAAATTTGCAGATAGTCGCAACCTTCGGCGCGTTCTTTGCCGTCGCGTTTGACTAACACAGGCAACCGTTTCCATGAGAAATAGGCCAGATGAGTCGGCGATATGGGCAAGGTTATTTCTATATCCTTTTGTGCCAGTCCAGGACCGCGCAACATGGGAGGCCACTTGTAAGCTTCCGGATTAAACCACACACACGGATGATCTGAGGTAATGAAACGCTGTTGATGTGCCGCGACCAAGAAACAGAGATGCATTTCGAACAATTCACCCGAAACGAAATCGATCGAGTGGCCGATCGTGAATTGATGCCCCTGATCCTTCCATCGCTCGGTTTCGAGAGAAGCTACTCGTTGTCCACCAGGCTGGAACTGGCGCTCGAGCGATTCAGTCATCTCGTGCAACTCTGTAAAGCTCTTCGTTAAGCTTCTCCGTTCAGGCATTGTTCGGACCGACATCATAGCCGTGAAGACGCAAAGTACGCCTCGCGGATCCAAGTCGAGTTGGCGCTCCCTTGAGATCGCTTCCCGGCGAAGCCGCGTGAAGCGGTCCTCAATCACCGAGAGGGAATCCTCGATGACGAGATTGCGAGATCCGTCTGCAAGCTTCACTGTATAAAAGTCTGTTTCTGTGAAGCTTTTCCTAGGCGACTTCCTTTTCTTATTGCTTCCGTCGGGAGAGATAATCCAGATGTACGGTTCATGTCCCGGCGGGGTCAATGGATCGCACCATTCCTTTAAGTAACATTCCGGAATTATGTGTTGGTGACGCTTTTTTGACATTGGAGTAATCAGCTAGCCTCGGTTGTATGGCAATTATACCTATTCAGTTGGAACGAGAGTACACATTTCAACAAACTCGCGACGCGGCGATCGCAGCGGGATTACCAAATCAATCGCTAGAAGAGGTAATCGATTGTTGGGATGTGGTTCAAATTTGGTGGAATCAGCTGGAGGAACGATTTGGAACCATTAATCAACTTCGACATCATGTGCCCCCAGACGATCCGCCAGACAATGAATTGATGTGCGAAAACGAAATTGTTCCAATCGAACACACCAGGTTGCAGCCGTATCCAATGGGACAATTCGAGAATCTGCGAAACGAGGTGAGCCCGGGCGAATGTGTACTCGTCCCTTCAATCTCGAATCCGCCAAGGAGCCGTCAGGAAATGTTGGACTCGATGTTTAGCATGTTTGATCCTCCGTGGGAGGAAGTTCCGGCGCGCTGGGCGGTCATCAGGAACAATCTGTCCGATACAGTGAGAAGAAAAATGCAAGGATTAACAGGTCACGGCATCGTTGCCGTTATCGATCGATTACACGAGCGCGATGGCGCGCTATTTGGGAACATTGCTCATGAAATGATCAATTCGCCCCCATTCGCGGACTTCGCGCCATTTACGCTTATTCTTCTGACGCGCTTCAATTCCAGCCAATTCCGTTCTTCAATGGTGCGAAGGGGCGAGGCTGTAGCTTTTCGATCCCATGACTAAGCCCGTGAGTCTGCAACTGGTTGCAAATCCGGCTTTGAGGGCAAGGGATGGACGACTAACTGTCTGCGAACTTCGCAAGCTTGTCCTCTACATCGGACGGCTCGAATGAAACCTGCCAGTTCCAGGTTGCGAAGCCGCCATGCGCATTGACCCCAGAGACCCATTCACCCAGAGCGTTGTGCTTCGCCTTCGCCTCCGCTGTGTCTTGGCCTTTCACTTCCAGGATCAAATATGTTCCATTCGCAAGTCGAATTAGGAAATCGGGACGGTACTTCCTGACGACTCCCTTGAAGACGTAAACAATTTCGAATCCGAGGTGGTCATTCTTCACCCACGCTTGCACTTTCGGGCTGCGGTCTATGTGAAATGCCTCTGTTGCTTCCCAGGTGGAATCAAAGACACAGAAATTAATGTGCGATTTCTTAGTTGGTTCACATGGTTTTCCTGTGTACCAAGTCAGCACGTCACTCGTGGAACGAATCGGTTTCGTGGTGTCGAAAACGGGTAGTAGAGCCTCGGTGCTGTCGCTCTTAATCCGATCAAAAACGTGTTGAACGATCTTGTTCATATTGAGCGTCAAAAGGATGCGTCGTTTCAGATCGTCTCGATAGAAAAGTGCTGGTTCAATCTCGATTCGAGCAGAGCCAATAAATCGCTCAACATGAGCGATGACTTGGGCAAGAAGTGACTCTCTGCTTCCGGTCCAAGATGGCCGCATCAGCTCGAAAATGTTGCCTGCTGCTTCAAAGATGATCTTCTGTGTGCGAAATCTCTCGCCTAACCGCTGCAGGTCAATTTCGGAAATCTTAGACACGTCAGGTTTTCCATCCACGATCGGAGCAAGCTCAACGAGTTGTGCAGTGTCTGATGCACTAAGTCGCAGCGGATCGATTTTCGATACATCGAAGGCCAACCGCGTCCGCAAGACACGATCAATCCGCACAACGTTTGGCCATTGAATCGAGAATTCTTTCTCGCGCTCTTTAACCGGCATTATCGCGGTCTTGAAGGACGGCGGTGGAGGTGGCGTACCGGTGTCTCGCTCGTGCGGCAAGAACGTGAAAGGGACCCCAAAAATGTTTACGTATTCGGGATCGTAAAGTTTACTTTCTGGATTTAACTCATAAGAGGTGCGCCGCAAACCGCGCCCTACAACCTGTTCGCACAGTAACTGGCTCGAAAAAGCCCGTAGTCCCATTATGTGCGTAACGGTCTTTGCGTCCCATCCCTCAGAAAGCATGCCAACCGAAATGACATTCTGAATTTGCTCCCCTGGCGCACCCATCTTGCCGACCGTATCTACGGTTAGGCGTAAAAGCTCTGCTTGGTCCTTTTTTGTGAGCTTTCGCGTTCCTTCAGTTTCATCTTCGCCTTCGAGAGACTCGTCCGACAATGTGGGTTCATCTTTCGACTCGGCCTCCGTCAACACCTTGGAGTCAATGTGAAGGGTTTGACCTGGTTCGCAGAGTTCCTCGATCAGCACCTTGCCTTTGTCGAAAGCGTTCTTAATCCGCGCCGCGGTTTCGGTTCGATTCGCAACCGTGATCACAACTGGCGGAGTTTTTGCTCCCGCGCTTTCCCATGAGCGCTTCGTTTCCAGCCAATCTGTCCCGAGAAGATAATAGCCAGTGAGAACCAGATCGGGCAGTGGTTCTTCCGGCTTGGCAGGTCTGTTTAAATCATCTTTTACCTCCCGATCCATATAGAGGTGATAGAACCGCGACTTGTAGCTTTTGGAGTACTGGCCATCATCGCGAATTACGACGCGTGGCGTTTTGACCAAGCCCGATTCGATCGCGTCGTTAAGACCGAAGTCGCTGACGATCCAGCTAAACAAAGATTCTTCTGTGGATGTTTTTCCAGTCGGAGCAAATGGTGTAGCTGAAAAGTCGTGGCAGGCGAGAATTCCCCGCGCTCGGTGAATGCGGTCGAGTCCGCCAACCCATTTTGTCGCTTCATCGAACAGTTCCTTGTCAGCTCGCCGACCTTTGAATTCGGCTGGAACCCGCCATGCGTGATGCGCTTCGTCATTTATCACCAACAGATTTGACACGTCTGCAAGTCTTCCGAGCACCTGTCGCACGTACGCCTCATCGCTTAGCGCGCCGCGCTTATCGACGCTCCGGCGTTTCGCGATTTGCTTATCAGTCTCCCAACTAAGCACATGCCAGTTGTGAATCATCACGCGACCCTGTCGCAAAGATTCTCCCAACGCTGGCGGCACAATTGCGAAGTCAGTGTAATAATTCTCTGGTCTTAGAGGGTCGAGCACCTGCAGGCGACTCTTCACCGTCAGACCCGGCGCTACTACGAAGACGTTCTTCGAAAATCGAGCATCCTGTGGATAGGCGACCTTGTTCAAGATATGCCACGCGATCAGCATTGCCATGACAGTGGTCTTCCCGCCTCCGGTTGCGAGCTTGTTACAAACCCTCGGAAACGCTCCTCCGTCGCTTGGAATGTCGATCCCGGTGCGCTCGCTCGCGGCGCTCTCGCGCAACCAAATCAAAGTCTCAATTGCTTCGAGAGTACAGAAGAAAAACTGCCTGGATGAATCGCGTTGTTCGGGATCATTCCAATGTTCGAGCAACCGTTTCGTTATTCCGGTTATGCCAGGATAACCAGCCTCTCGCCAAGCTTTCACTCGCGGGCGGATTTGGTTTACTAGCGGGATTTCAACAAAAACACCCGGATCATCGAATGACCGCGAGCCGGGCGTAGCCATTACATAGCCCGCTGGCCGCCGTGCGCCTTCTTCTAGAACAAACTGCCGCGTTTCCCGCTTGTATCGCCAGAACCGCTTCGGTTCCTCGAAAGCTGAATTAATGATGAGATGCGTGATGCCTGCATCCATTTTATTCCAATGCGACGATTTTCAGGCTTTCAATGCCGCGATCATCAATAATCTTCACTGCAACGCGGTTATGCTCGCCCGCTTCAAACGGCAACGACTCGGTTCCGCGATATGCCTCGATTAGCTCTTCATCCACCTCTGCTTTGAGGTTCCGTGCCAGCTTTGACCAACCTTCTTTGTCTCCGGCCATCGGAAAGAAAACCTGCCGCGGAAACAAGCTCCGCCCATCATAATTCGTATCCAGCATCCACATAGCGATCTTTTCTGCGCTGCCTGATTCAATCTGCCCTGTTTTCGTATTGTAATAGTCAAAGCCACCGACCCTGACGCGATATCGTCCTTTGTCGTCGCCCTTGTCGATCTTACGCAGCTGCACGTCGGGCTGTCCGATCAACCAAAAGCTTTCATTGCTTGCACGTTTCTTCTTCAAATCTTCGGTCAGCAAGTCCGCGTTCATTTGCGCTTTGAGCAAAGTCATTCCCGGCCATTTCGTCTCGTCGATGTCTTTCGCTGCTTCGGGGTCGAACTGAAACGCAGCAAAAACGATGATTTTGGGTTTCGGGACAAGAGAGCGCGCTTCTTCCAGAGCGAGTTCCACCTGTTTCTGTTCAAGCGGGGCATATTCGGGCCCGAAGGAAATGACCGCACGTTGTCCAGGCATCTCCCGCACGCTCAATCCGCCGCGATCATTCGGCTTTGTCTCCGCGTCTGCATGCAGCCAGCGTGTGCCCGGCATTGGTTCAACACGTGAAAACAAAATCATTTGCCCGTTCTTTCCGCGAATGCCAGTGCGCATCAGTTCGTCGCGCCATTCCGATTGACGCAGTGTTTCACCGCTTCGTGCAATTGATTCATCTGCCTTTTCTATCGACTTCTCAAGTTCATCGATCTCATCAATCGATTTCACCATTGGAGCTGGCACGGCTTCAACGGTAAACGGCCCCGTTACACGTGTTTTGGCGGTGTCGACGTACGGTTGATCATACAGCGTTTCCTGCATAGGTGGTTGATCATTGGCAATCGATTTTAGCGTAATGTGCGGAACGGTCTTATAGCGAAACCCGCTATCAACCCCCTCATCAGGGTGCGCTAGTTCGTAGTAGGGGAACACGCTGCTCATCAATCGCTGCTTTGCCAGCGTCACAGCTACGCGTGAAGTATCACACGTAATCCAACGCCGTCCCCATTGCTCGGCGACAACTGCGGTAGTACCTGACCCGCAGGTGACATCCATCGTTAAATCGCCGGGATCGGTGGTCATCAGCATACAACGCTGGATGAACTTCTCGGCTGTTTGAACCACATAGACTCGGGCTTCCGCGGCTGGCTGATCGGACCAGGAATTGTCGTACTTGGTTACAGGAAAGTCGTCGTAATACTGCTTAAAGTATGGGCTTCCGCCGAGCAAGAACAACCGTCCCTTTGCAGAGAGTCTGTCCATACCTTCCTTAGTTGTAACCCAGCTCTTACCACCAAACGGCTTACAGCGTGTCCCTGCTAACTCGAACTCGTAAATACACGTCTTTGTAAAACCGGATGATGTCAGCTTAGAGCGCCGAAACAAACCCTCATAGTTCGCAAGAGTGTGAAATTCAGCATCGCTGATCTTGCGATAGCCGAGATTAGTAGTCGAGTCGTCAAGGAATCTCCACTCTGGATCATCGACGATTACGCGATCCTTAAATAAAGGCCGCAGCTTTACCTTGGCCGAATCTTTCGCATACCAAACAATATAATCATAACATTGAGCCAGCCCTTGCTGCCCCAACGCGCTTGTCGATTTAAAATTAATTTGAGCCGTGAAGTTTGCCGTACCAAAGACTTCATCCATAACCTCGCGAACGTGATGAACATTTTCGTCACTGATCTGAACGAAGATCGATCCTGTGTCGTGCAGCAGTTCGTGCATGAGAAGAAGGCGATCACGGAGGTAGGTTAAATAAGAATGAACGCCGAGTTCCCAAGTATCCCGAAATGCGCGTAGCATTTCGGGTTCGCCAGTCAGATCATCGTCTTTTCGATCTTTGACGTCTCGCTTGTTGATGAAGGGCTGAAAGTTTGAGCCGTAACTGATGCCGTACGGCGGGTCGAAATAAAACATCTGCACTTGCCCAGCGAGTGTTTCCTTCTCGATCAACGAGTTCATCACCAGCAAGCTGTCACCGGCGATCAGGCGGTTCGTCCAATTGTATCGATGTTTGTAAAACTCGATCGCTTCGCGCAAAGGTGGATTCATGTCACGCGATGAAAACAAGGACATCTGCGCGCCGTTGCCATTCTTGCGTCGCACCGCCTCGATTATCGTGCGTGGATCAATTCGCTCGTGCACATGCAGTGAAACGCTCGGCACCTCGAACGAAGTGCGCTCCGCTTTTCCCGCCCACTGCAATGACGGATCAATATGCGGATCGTACGCGTAAGTTTTCTTCTCCTCCGGCGGCTCAACCGCAACATCGACTAGCCCGACTTGGGGATTATTCGGGCGCGTCTTTCCCTTATGCTCGTACTGCTCGATCCGCTTCTTTCGCGCCATGCATCGGTGCTTTTAGCGTGCCAGGGGCGGCGTTTCAAGAACTTCGCGGAGCAGTGTTCGTGCAAGCGATTTGCAACCGGTTGCAAAACGCACCTGATTTGAAGACACTGGATTGACATTGTGATGACGCTACCGCTACGATTCCGCGATCGCTTTTCTCTCTTTGCGAGTACGATTCCGGGTTCGGAATCCATTGACGAATTACCGCAAACCGCGGTGCAGCGAGCGGCCAAGAAAGCCGATTTCTTTTTCGAGAACCGCACCGTAACCTGCGAGTTGAAGAATCTCGAAACAGATACGTCGTCGAAAATCGACAAACTGCTCAAACCACTGGAGACACGACCAGAATGGCCGCACTTCTATGGAGTGTTCCCATTGTCGAAGATTCTAGAAAACTTTCCCGACGGTGCAGAGATCAATCGAGCCGTGTTGGATTCATTGACCAGCGCAGTTCGAAAAGCAGTTGCGGAAGCAAATCGACAGATACGGACAACAAAACAAACGTTTGGTATTTCCAATAGCGGCGGAATGCTAGTCTTGGCTAACGAATCGATCAGCGTTCTGTCGCCAGAAATAATCGCTTTCAAGGTCAACGAAATGATTAACAAACGAACGGCGGATGGGATGCCTCAGTTTCCAGAGATAAATGGGGTGTGGATGATCAGTGAAAAGCACGTAACTGAAATCCGGCCAGGTCTGACGGGCATCGTTTCTTTACTTCTCCGGCAAGAAATCCCCGATCCGGCAGGTGTAGAAGCATTCATCGAGTTCCTGCAGCCGCGTTGGGCATCCTTCCACGGCGTTCCGTATTATACCGTTTCGGGAGTGAGTCCAAGTGGTATTCAATTCATGGACAATCCCAATCATCCTGGACATGTTTCGCGGCGATAACTGAACGAATCGCGGACACGGGCCTAGACTAAGCGTCGAGCTTTTGCATGCTCTTCGCTTCGCCGTATAGCCAGCCTACCGAGACTCTGAGTACTTTCGCGATTGCGAGTGCCTCGTAATCCATCACGTAGCGCTGCCGATTCTCCAGTTTTGAAATTCCTGTCTGCGTTATCTGAATTCCCCTGGCCGCTAACCGGCCCGAGAGATCTTCTTGTGACACACGCGGGCGCATTGCCCGGCGCGCAAGTCGCACACGTTCGCCGATCACGTTTTTGAATTCCGAAGCGCGTGTCTTCTTCACCCGCGCTCTTTTGTAAGGGAAATTTGGGCTTGCGTTATTCTAATGAAGAATATTTTAATGTGTCACCTTTGTTATCGTGAACACTTGAGTTCCCCGCACTAATGAATCGATTAACGCTGCATGTAACGATCTGGATTGCCCTAGTGTGGGGTGTGTTGGACGCGGCAAGCGCGTATTCGACCGGCAGCATGAACTGCAAGGATATCGGCGATTTTGCTGCAGCTGTTGTCGTCGGGAAACAAAATGGACAGTCAATGGAAGAAGCCCTCGACAAGGTAAACGAGAGGACGGCAGGCTATCCTGTCGAGCGCGACAACCTCACGCAGATCGTACGAGCCATTTACACCGAGTCATACGCTATGCATTTCTCTGAAGAGGGTGCTAGATCAGCGTTCACTGCCGATTGCGAAGCTCAGGCAGGAGAGACTGGCACAGCGAAAGAAACCCCTGCTCCCGAGCAAGGAGAGTCATTCCTCGGCAATGAGCCGATTCACGCAGACGCGAACCAAGCTAGAGAGCCTTCGCCTTCGCCCGGTTCCGCTGATGATTTACTCCATAATACTGTCGATACCTCGTTAGGTTCTCCAAGCCCTTCTCCTTCTTTGGAGACTGCGGCACCGGATCAAGGATCGAAACGTCTTAAGGTGAAACCGAATGAAGAATTCAGGCTCGGTGATTACTCTTACATCATAACAAATGTCCGTTTGGGCACCCAACTCGGCACGGGCTTTCGTCGCCGTGAGAAACCTTCTGAGGGAGCAAAGTACTTATTCGTCAATTACTTCGTCCGGAATAATCAAAATCAGGTGGCGGAGCGGCCCACTGATGACTTGTGGATAATGGACAGTAAGGGCCGTAAGTATTTGCCCGATAAACGTGCTCTAGCAGCGATTACGCCGGATTTCGCACCGAAGGAACTTCAGCCCGGGGTCTCACATAAAGCTCTTACGATATTTGAACTCCCAGAAAGCGTAGTAAAGAGCAAGTTCGGTATCGTCGTTGGTGAAAATGGAGTAGT
Organism: Candidatus Udaeobacter sp.; assembly: GCA_036558805.1. GTDB lineage: Bacteria > Verrucomicrobiota > Verrucomicrobiia > Chthoniobacterales > UBA10450 > Udaeobacter. Next base: position 11,886 of record DATBEX010000179.1, on the reverse strand, counting down.
TGGAGCAGATCGAAAGATGGCGAGAATCGTCGGCTCATTCTCGTCGCCCACACGTTCACCGAGTCCGGGTGCGGCGAAGTCGAAGGCGAGAGCTGACGGGTCCACTGACGGGAAGGGTGGGCGGGTCTATCCGTCATACCCTGTGGGTGCGGCACCCGCAAAGCCAAAGACCAAATCTGAACTGGAAGCATATCGCCGCAGGCTTGAGCAAGAGTGGGACAAAGAAGTAGCCCGCCGAGAAAAAGAAGAGGAGCAAATCACTCCCGAGCAAATCTATCTCTGGCGAAGAATGGACCGTCCATTAGGCGCTCCGTTCCGCAACTTTATCGAAGACCGTGCTCGCTACGGCGATCCGTCTTTAGGACAATGATGTCGCAGTTTGCAAAAGGTCGCTTCAGATGAACGATTCACCATCTCCCCGCCTATCCGACGAGCTTCAAAAGTTGGCTGCTCTCCACGCTCAAGGCGTTTTATCGGCAGAAGAATTTCAAGTAGCCAAGAAGCGCGTGATCGCGCAAGTCCCGGCGCCTTTGCCGCCAAATGTTAAGGCGAATAAAGTCAAGCTGAACATAGGTGCCCTAGTATCGTTTGCTGCGGTGATTTTGCTCGGCTTGGTTATCCTTGCCGCTGTCACAATCAACAAGCCTGCCCCGTCTCAGGAAAGCAATGGTAGTTCGACTTCATCGGAAGAAAATACGCCCGCTGAGGACCATCAAGCACCCAATCAGGTTTTCGAACAAGGTGCAGCGGCTTCTGGCGCAGAGAGTTCTGCCGAGGCGAGTAACGATGATAGGGACTATTTGGATGAAACAGCGGTTTTCGATAGCAGCAAACCTTTCCAGCTAGGGAATTATTCCTACCAAATAGGGCGAGTAATTACGACCAAAGTCGTTGGGTCGGAACTTTATCACGAGAGAGCAAGCGAGGGAGCGGTTTTTGTAGTTGTGTACTTTTCTATTCGAAATGACGGATACAAAACGGCGGAGACATACGCGAACGATTTTATGCTACGCGAGACTGCCCAGAGGAGGGGGGAGAAGAAAACGGGCGTGTATTCTGCTGATACTAAGGCGACGAACGTTGTCTCACATGATTTCATTTTACGTGAGTTACATCCGGGCGTTACCAAAAAAGCAGCCGTGGCATTTGAAGTACCTGAAGATAGTGTCCCTCCCTTTGAACTTGTTGTTCCCGAAAAAGGTCTTTGGGTGGAATATCGAAGGGCCGCTGTGGTCTGGATAACTCCGGAAAAGCCAGAGACCGCTGCAGCCCAACGCCGTGGCCGCTAAACCCGAACGCTAGTAGGCGACCAGGGACGCAGATGCAGAACCTGATCCTCAGGCGATCCAAAGGATCAAACTCACGTTCGATGTGCGAAATAAACTCAATTTGATCAATTTCTAAGCCCCTTTACCACAACAGTTGTGTTATATTTGGCAGGTAACTCGATCAATTTTTGAAAGGCTGGTTTGATGAGAAGAACGCAAGTAAGCAGAGTCGCAACGGTTCCACGGAACCGACCTGCTGGATTAACGCCGCGAGCCTACCAAGCGCTCCTCGACCGCCGCAAATTGTGGGAGCTGGTCTGCATGCAGACACCCCAGGTACAGATCGCGCAGACGATGGGGAAAGACCCAGCCTGGGTCTCCCGTACCATTCAGGAAATACAAGCTGACTTCGCAAAGGTTCGCGCAACGCCGAATGAATCAGGCATTATCCGAGAGAACATTGCTAAATGGGAAAGCCTCTTAGCTGAGGCGTTGAGAAATCTCCACAACTCGAACGGGTTTGCACGCATTTCGGCTCTTCGTGCCGCCGCTGAAATTCACCGCCATAAGGCCGAGTACGAAGTGACAGTCGGTTGGGTTGCTAACAGGCGCTATGGCAACGCCGCCGAACCTTGGAAGCCGACTATGGAAGACCTCGCCGCCGAATTCGCACCAGGAGATTTGGAGGCAATAGTCCTCACCATGTCTGATCACATAAGAGAGAAGCAAGCGAAACAGGCGAAGGCGAAGGAGATTCCAGCTTTACCGCCACCAGCTAAAGCCGCTTAGACAGAACCGGCTGATCGACCGTGGCAGCCTAGAGTCACCCCTCAATAAAGGACACGCCGTGTTTTCGCATGAATTGCTTCAGCACATCAACATGGACGCAGCGACCTACGTGAAGAAAAGAGAACGACGTTACCTTTTTCTTCTTTCCCTGCCTGAATACGTCTTGAGCAACATCGAAATTTAGATCGAGATGCCATGTTTCCGACTGCATTCCCCAAATTCGTGCTTCATGGTCGAAAGCGGGACCACCGCTTTGACCGCGCAATCCAGGAGTGGTCAACTCGAAGCCTACCGTAGCGCTTCCGTCGACCAGAAGTCGCGACACCATTCCGTCAATAGGGAAGCGAGGAAGGTTCGTGCTTCCGGTAGTTGTCCATTCGATTTGATCTTTCGTTTTGTTGTAAGCGAAATTGGAAAACTCAGGAAAGGGGAATCCGACGCGGCAAAGTGTCTTGCCTTGCTGAATATCCGCTCCGCTCGCAGCGAAAGTCGGAAATTGGGAACACAGGAGCTTCGAGTATCCCTTAAGACGAAGCAGCGCAACATCGCACTTGTCGTGCCGGTGGAAATCAAAGCCAGTCAAAGTGTCGACGCACGCTTGGAAACGATACAAATGCTCCAAAACTGGATGTGAATCGAACTGACGCCTTTTCGCGACCTGTTTGACTGCGTTGCGAGAGCGCTTGCCCTTAATCGCTGCAAGGTCCTTTTGAAACGCTGCTCTCCTGGTCGCGATTTGATCCGCCGCGAGAATTTCATCAAGCACGTGTCGACAGGTGAGTGCCCAGCCATCTGCATTTACAAAGAATAATGTTGCACTGCCGGGTTGGACTTCAGTCGAGTCATAATACCGGGTGATGAACGAAATCGGTCGTGTAAACTCGCTGATTGTACGGACTGCGTCTTGAAACATACTCCGCCAGTTTACCTGCCTGGCGCATTGTTAGAAAGGGAACTGTATTCAAAAAATGGTCTGCCAGACCGCAGACCTGTTTTCGTAGGGCGGTCACGTTCCAATTGCGCCCTAAGAGTGTACTCGAGAAAACACTTGTTTATTTGAATACATATGCTTTGATTCTTGTATGGAATCAACGAACAGCAGAATCCCAGTAGCGATTCTCGTAAGAGTTTCGACAAACAGACAGGAGACAGATCGTCAGATTTCCGACTTGACCCAGTACGCTGTGCAGAAGGGCTACAACGTCGTCGAAATCTGCCAGGAGACAGTTTCAGGCCGGGCCGATGAAAACGAGCGGGAGGGGCTGTCTCGCGCTAAAGAACTGGCAATTAGCGGGGCTGTGAAGAAGGTGCTCGTGCACGAGATTTCGAGACTCGCCAGAAAGAGCAGCATCGTTCACCGATTCGTCGAAACGCTGGAAGAATGTGGCGTTTCACTTTATTGGCACCAGCAAGGCTTTGAGACGCTGTTGGAAAACGGCAAACGCAATCCGTCCGCGTCGATCATGCTCGCGATCCTTGCCGAGACAGCACGCAGCGAAATTGAGACGCTCGTGGAACGCATTAAATCAGGCCTGGCAGAAGCGAGACGTAAGGGGAAGCTGTTGGGACGCCCGAAGGGCAGTTGCATGCAATCTACGGCCTTCCTAGAGCGTCACAGGGACGTTGTACGCCATTTGCGAGCGGGGCAATCAATTCGCAATTGTGCGAAGATAACCGGCAAAGGCAACTCGACAGTACAAAGGGTTAAGGTCGCACTCGCATCATAGCGTTGATGCAGAACAGGTTATCTTCGCTTAGAAGCGACAACGAATTAGTCAGTTTCTTGTAAGAATCAAAGCAGTGTGGTATCTTTCTTGGTGCCCGGTGCGACCAATTTAATAATTAGACGTAAGCAGCTGACGCGACTGCCGCTGGGACATCTGACGCTCTATGGTCCCGTGTTTCGGCGCGGCGCACATCAGTATATTCGCGCTAAGTGCTCTGCCTGCGGCGCTAAGCGACGCTATCTCGTCAGCAATCTACTCAGCGGTGGAACGACCGATTGTCGGTGTCAACGCTCAGTTAAGTACAACAAGAACCCCCTCGCAAAGATCTTTGGGCAACGATACGACGCCATTCGCCAGCGGTTCCCTGACAAAATAGGCTTTGCGAATCGAGAAGCCTTCGTCCGTTACCTGTTGGATTTGGCCGCTGTGATCGAGCCGAAGATCACAACGGTCAAACAACTCCGAACATTTCGAATTCAGCGCCTGAGTACTCGACGAGGGTTCGAAAAGGGGAATCTTCGACTCGTTAAAGCGCCATAGGAATAAAAGAATCAGCCCGGCGCGAAGGTAATTGCAAGCCGACTGAAAAAGTAAACAGCATATGAACTCCACATCAAACTTAAGCAAGGTACCACTTAAGCGACCTCCTCATCCGCCAGTTGCTTCCGACAAAGCCGGACATTGGTATCAATATATCAACCGATACTGGGTTCGATTCCTCAGTGGAAGCGAATTGAAATTAGTTCTCTTTGTCCTAAACGAGCAGTTAGGCTGGCAGAAAACGCAATCCCGCCGAATAAGCCGTAGCCGATTCCGAAAGGGAGTTATAGGGAAGGATCGCACGGTTTGGCACGAGGGCACGGGCCTCAGCAAATCAACAATCGACGTAACGCTAAAGAGACTTGAGGACAGAGGTGTGCTTTTGGTGAAACGGCAAAAGTCTTATGACCAAACCGACTGCCTCTATTCGATCAACTGGTTTTGGAATGCGTGCGAATACAGTGATCCAGCAAATGAATCCCCTGGCCGAAAATCAGGTAGGGCAACCCGAAATTCTGAAACTACCCTACCTGAAAATCGGGTACAAAGAGAGTCATCCCAAGAGATATTCAGTAAACAGGAAACTCAACCCGCGCATTGCGCGGAAGTGTCGTCTTCTCGGAAAAGAAACAAAAAGGGGATAGGGAAAGAGGAATCAAAAGACTCATTCGGACGGTTGAAGGAAAGGAATCCAACTGTCGAGCAAATCCGTTCTGTTTGGGAAGCGGCAGTTTTCGATACGTTCCAAGGTGCTCCATCACTCACATGGAGCAATCGCGAAGCGGAAGCACTGCGCGCCTATTGCAAGCGATGGCAACATAACCATGCCGAACCGTTTCTCGAATTCATGGATTGGTGCGTTCGCCATTGGGAATACATTATGAAAAGTTCATTCAATGGAATGAAGTCCCCTCCTAAGCTTCCGGCTCCCTTATTCTTTGTGAACTCTAAAATCAGGGATCGTTTCGAAGTAGAGTTTGGGGTTCGGCAACATACAAACGAGATGTTGTCGATGACCACACGAGAGAAAATGGTTCGTGCGCTGGTTCAGCAAGGTTATCCGAGCGATGTTGCCGCTCGCGAGGTTGAAGACAAACTGCAATTTGGCAAGCAATTCGAAAAGCTGAACAAGGAACGAAAGTGGATGCAACGAGCACGCGAGTTTGCCAAAGTAGAAGGGAAGCGGGCGCAGGAATTAGTCCGGCGTCTTACCAGCAAGTCTCCAGAAGGAGAGCAAGCACGAGAGAAAGCTCGGCGTGCCCTTCAGCGAAGGGTGCCGCTGGGCGAGCCGGTGAAGCCGGTGATGGTAAGAGTGCTCCAAGAGATCGACTGGTCGGCCGTTCCGAATTCATTTGGGCCATATGAAGCGGTGCAACCGGTTGCAAGTTCTCCCTCCGTCGAGTGAATATGTTATGATTCTCCTCTATGGCTAAGCGACGGGATAGTCGAACGGTAACGCCTCCAGTAATTCCATTAGAGGAAGGAAAGCGACGGCTAGAGGTCATGCGGGACAAAGGGCGAGCGATGCTCGAAGGCCGACCTCTCATAGAAAAGGAGGTTCAAACCTGGGCGAATACGACATTGGATTACATCAAGAAAACGTTTGGCTCAGATAGCGGCCACATAATGACCTTTTGCGGAACACCGAGAATTCGCTTCGCCGACGCGGGCTACACTGGACATTATGAGCGAGAAGACGCTCAACAGTTACAAGAGCGACTTCAAGTTGTCGACAGCCTGATTGATCAAATTGACACCGAACTGCAATTCTCGAAATCGGTGTCTGGGGGTGGTAGCCGCGAAGGAGTCACCGAATCTGAAAAGCATAAAATCTTCTTGGTTCATGGGCATGACAATCCTGCATTGCACGAAGTAGCACGCTTTCTGGAGAAGCTCCGCCAAGAAGTAATTGTCCTCCGCGAACAGCCAAACCAGGGCCGGACGGTGATCGAAAAGTTTGAGAATTATGCTGATGTTGGATTTGCCGTCGTCCTATTGACTCCAGACGACGCGGGAGGGCCGTTACCGATTTCAGACGCAGAGAACTTGCAGCCACGCGCCAGGCAGAACGTGATCTTCGAGCTAGGGTATTTTATTGGCACCCTCGGACGTAACAAAGTTTGTGCGTTGTATGTCGAGGGCGTTGAAATTCCGTCTGATTACAACGGCGTCGTATACACGAAATTTGATGCGGGTGGTGCGTGGCGTCTTGAGGTAGCAAAGGAACTAAAAGCGGCGGGAATGCCAGTCGATATGAACCTTGCTTTGTGATCGAAAGACGCCCTACCCCCGTGGTCAAAATTACTAAATTTCGTTTACCCCCTATACCCTTTCGCGAACCGAGCATAGTTCCGAATGAGAAATTTCACCCTTTGCTAGCCGATTACAGCTGGTTTCGCTCTACCGCTCGGAAAGCAAGCAGATTCTAGTCTTTGGGTTCTATCAAATCGGATCTGTCGGGAAGGCGATTGCCTAAGGTCACTTGTTCAGCCGCTTCTCTACCCATCGCCAGCGCTTATGCGCGATCGCCATTGATCGCGTGTACGCGGCGTTCGTCCGCATGAAACTGTAATTGCCTTCAGCAGCTTTTGGGGCGTACAACTTATCTGCCACCAGGTCGGACAGAATAAAGCGACAGCGCATCGTCGCCAAAGTGGACAGCCTATCGGTGTACTGCGCTTCGAGAGTTAGACTAGAGCCGAAATCGTGCGCGAGTTGTTCAACATTGGGATCATTTAGAAGGGCCTGACAAAGAAGAGCCCAAAGGAGGTTTCGAGCTCGCTGAACATAGGCGTATTTGTTTACGCCCCTTTCTACGATGTCGTTCATCAGCCGTCGCAGCTTGAATTGGACTTTGTAGCATAGGACAACTTTGCGTGAGTCTGCCCTCAGCCGACTAGGACTGAACACCTGATTGTAAAGGCGGTCTTGCTCGAACACCTCCCGAAAGTGGCTGAGCTTGTCGATATTTCCGTCACTTGCAAGAAATGTTCTGGCGAGGCGCGTCAGTTCGATCGCTTTGTAGTGGGTGATGCCTAATTCTTCTAAGTCCTCGTCGCTGAGGTTTTCAAACGCCCCTTCCTGGCGGGCATAATAGATCTCCAAGTCATCGCGAAACTTATCTTGGAGCTGCAGTTGAATCATATCATTGGCACGGAGATTCCAGGGATTAACCGGGTTCTGGCGGTTGTTGTTTATTGTAACAGCCGTCACGAATTCAGGGGATGCGTTCGTGATCACCCGGCACATTACGTTGATAGATTCCAGGACGTCTTTGCGTGTGTTCAGTAACTGATTGCCTTCGTTCGCCTTTAGGAACCGGGCGAAAGTTGTCACTGTCTGTGCGCCGTTTAAAACTCGCGGTTCGGTGATTTCAAACTGGGAGTCACTGGCGGTCAGTTCCTCTGCAGACAACGTCACGCCATTGTGGTCGAAGGTAAAAACTCTCGCATCCTCCTTTTCGTCTAGAACGATCCGCTTCAGCGCCTGCTGGATCGAGTGGTTCACGGCCTCGTCCTCCGGTAACGCAGCTCGTATGTTACGCTCGAAAAACCGTTGGCCCATTTCCCGATACATAGTCGCGAGATCGACGAGGCGAATGAAGCCGATAGTCATAGTTTCTCCCTCCGGACCGGTTCGACTAATCACATGTTCGAGATTGACGGGGTACCTGTGAGTTTTACGGATGTACGCAGCAGATCCCACCCTTCGTGTCCGCGCCGATCTAAATTCGATAACCATTGTCACTGGTCGGCCGAAGCGTTGATCAATTAAGAACTTTTTGTTCTCTAGATCCTCGCGAAGTCTGTCCAAGACTTGGCTCCTTTCAGCTTCCTCGGGGTCACCAGTGAACACGAAGTGGACGCAAACGCGGTCTATCACAGCCTCGTTTTCGATCATGCAGCTCTTAATCTGTTGCAGCAGCTGGTTTTGTTGCTGGTCTTGGGTCGTTGCACCGAAAATTCGCTCCATTCCCGCATCGATTAGTCGATGGAACGATTCTTTAAATTGCGCAGGCGAATCTGAATATTTGAATTGAAACAGGTACAGATTTCGCTTTTCGCGATCAAAGTGAAACCCATCTACTCCGTAGTCGTTTCCGCCGAACGCAACCTGAGTAATCGCTTTGTCGCGTTCTAATTCGAATTCCTGCTCCAAATAAAGGAGGCCAAAGTAATCGTTGCGAACGCCTCCACACGAACCCCTCAAATCGGAGAAGCATTGGTCAATAGCACGGTCGGTAATCGCCATAATCTCTACGCGGTCGATATAGGGAGATCGGAAGTATAGTCACTCTTAACTGCGTCAGACAAGATGGGAGGAAGCAAATTCACCCTTGCCTAGTGTCACACTTGTAGGGTAATCCTGTACCACAAGGCGTCGAAACCGCCCGTTGATTTTCAACGCTTTACCGATTGTGGGAAGTAATCCCACCCCTTCCGCCATCGTCGTGCGCAAGTTTAGACAAAATCATTGTTTTGCGGCGTCTACACTGGGATGAAATCGTAGTTGCATCCTGTTCGTTCGACGGCAGCTTGCTGGCTTCATCTTCGTTTTATGAACATGTTTTCTCGGCCCTTCGCCTTTTTGAGTTTGATCGCCGTCGGTTTGGTTTCGATTGCAGCCGCCCAAGCACAAAATTTGCCTAACACCACGCGCCTTCTGCGTTTCCCTGCAACGAATGGAACACAAATCGTCTTCTGCTACGCCGGTCAGATCTATACGGTTGGCAAAGAGGGCGGCATTGCGCGACGCCTCACAAGCGGTCCTGGTTACACGTCGTTCCCTCGTTTCTCGCCAGATGGCAAGCAGATCGCGTTCACTTCACAATACGACGGCAACACAGAAGTCTATGCGATGCCAGCCGACGGCGGTGTGCCGAAGCGCTTGACGACTTCGGCCACACTCGGCCGGGACGACATTTCGGACCGGATGGGGCCTAACAACATCGTGATGACATGGGAAAACACGAAGCCGCTGATTGTCTTTCGCTCGCGTATGAAGTCGTTCAACGATTTTATTGGCTCGCTGTTTACAGTTGGACTCGACGCTGAACTGCCGCAACAACTCCCCGTGCCGCGCGGGGGGTTTGTCTCCTTTTCTCCGGATGACTCCAAGATGGCGTACAACCAGGTGTTCCGGGAGTTCCGCACATGGAAACATTATCGCGGCGGCATGGCGGACGATATTTGGATTTACGATTTCAAAACCGGCGCCATTGAAAATCTGACGAACAATCCTGCGCAGGACATCTGCCCAATGTGGGGACCGGACAACAAAATCTATTTCGTCTCGGACCGCGACAACCGGATGAATTTGTACGTTACCGATCTGGCCACGAAAGAAACCAAGCAACTGACGCACTTCACTGATTTCGACATCAAGTTTCCATCGATCGGCAAGGACTCGATCGTGTTCGAGCAAGCGGGATACGTCTGGCGCTATGATCTCGCGAGCGGTCAGCCAACACCCGTGCCGATTGACATTAAGGAAGATTTCGCAAGTGGCCGCGCGGCGTTTGTCGATGCAGCCAAGCACATCCAATCGGTAAATCTAGCGCCGGATGGCGAGCGCACCATCACCGTTGCACGTGGCGATCTTTTTTCCGTCCCGGCAAAGCACGGAACACCGCGCAATCTAACCAGAACTTCTGGCAAACATGACCGCGACGCGGTTTGGTCGCCGGACGGAAAATGGATCGCTTATATCTCGGAGGACCTAGCGGGCGAGAACGAGCTCTTCGTCCGTTCGCAGGACGGCAAAGGCGAGGCGCAACAAATTACAAGTCGCGCCGACACCTATTTCTATGCGCCAAAATGGTCCCCCGACAGCAAGAAGCTATTGTGGAGCGACCGGTTGCAGCGATTGCGGTACGTTGATGTCGCGACCAAAGCGGTCACGTTGGTCGACCAAGACAAATTCGGCGAAATTGAAGGTTACGCCTGGTCGCCAGACAGCCAGTGGATCACGTGGGGACACCCGGAGGAAAATGGCATGTCGCGCGTCTATCTATATTCGCTTGGGAACAAACAACAGACTGCTGTGACTGACACCTGGTATGGCTCTGGCGAAGCAGTCTTCAGCGACGACGGAAAATACTTGTTGTTTAGCTCCGCGCGCGATTTCAAGCCAACCTTTGGCGACGAGGAATTTGCGAATGTATACCGGGACATGGAGCGCATTTATCTCGTTACGCTAGCCAAAGAAACGGTGAACCCGTTGGCTCCCAAGAGCGATGAAGTTGGTAAAGCCGAAGAGAAACGACAAAAAGAAAAGGCAAAAGAGGCTGAAGAGAAGAAGCCGGAAGCGTCGCCGGGCGCAAAACAACAGGAAGAAAAGTCAAAGAAGCCAGTTGTTGTGAAGGTGGATACCGACGGAATCCAGAACCGGATCCTTGGCTTGGAAATTACACCTGGCAATTATCGTAACATCCGGATGCTGGACGACGGCCGCATCTTCTACCTGCGCCGTACGGCTGCTGACGAAGTTGGGGAGGATGACAATGAGGGATTTCCCGACAGAGACAGGAAATCGCACCTTTGTGTTTACAACCTGGACGATCGCAAGGAAACCGTCCTGGGCGACGCGAACAATTACGAAATCACGTTCGACGGCAAAAAAATGCTGGTGAAGGTCAAAAAAGATTACGCCATCATCGATGTTCCAAAAGACAAGCTCGAAACCAAAGACCACGAGCTCAAGATCCAGGGTCTTGATATGCAGTTGGATCGGCACGCCGAGTGGAACCAAATCTACTTCGAATGCTGGCGGCAGATGCGCGATTTCTTTTTCTCACCCACGATGAACGGCATCGATTGGAAAGAGATGCGAGACAAATACGCTGCGTTGCTTCAGTTCGTGAATCACCGCAATGATCTCACCTACCTGTTAGGAGAACTTATCGGCGAGCTGAACAATGGCCACACTTACGTCGGCGGCGGAGAACGCCCTGACACGCCACGCATCAAGCTTGGCCTGCTCGGGGCGGAATTGTCGCGCGATCCGGCCACACGGGCTTATCGAATTGAACGGATTTTGCCCGGCGAAAATTGGAACAAGGACACCCGATCGCCACTGACGGACATTGGCGTAAACGTAAAGCCGGGCGATTACATTCTGGCAATCAACAATATCCCGGTTTCTACCCTGCCGAATCTTTACGACGCACTCATCGGGACCGCAGACAAACAAGTGATCCTGCGCGTGAACTCTAAACCGACCGATGACGGTGCGCGCGATGTCACGGTTGTGCCCACTGCGGACGAGGCCCCGCTCTACTACCTCGACTGGGTGCAGAAGAATATCGATTACGTGAACAAGAAGACCGGCGGCGAAGTTGGGTATCTGCACATTCCCGACATGGGTCAGCCCGGGTTGAACGAGTTCACCAAACTTTACTTCCCACAAATTCGTAAACACGGGCTGATTGTGGATGTTCGCGGCAACGGCGGTGGGTTTGTCTCGCCTCTGGTGATCGAACGGCTTAGGCGAGCCTTGGTAATGATTGGGATCGCCCGCAATGGCATGCCGCAAACGGACCCGCCGCAAACGTTTGTCGGTCC
>DATBEX010000178.1:0-4363 GCA_036558805.1 Candidatus Udaeobacter sp. | reverse complement strand
GAGCGTAGCCTGGAGCGAGCAATAAAAGGCCTGTTCGATCGCAATGACGATCTTTGTGCAACAACGATCGCTGATGACGAAGAGATCGATCAGCTGGAGAAACAGATCGATAAAGACGGGGTCGACATTCTGCTCCGGTTTCAACCGGTTGCGTCGGACCTTCGTCGCGTCGTTTCTGCAATGAAACTGTCATCCAACCTGGAGCGCATCGGCGATCAGGCGACCACTATTGCGCGCCGCGCGCGGAAGTTGAATCAGCATCCGCGGTTGCCTGAAGTCGAATTGATTAAGCCCATGCACGAGCATGCTATGTCGATGTTTAAGGACAGTATGGACGCCTTCGTACGCGAGGACGTTAAACTTGGATGCGAAGTGGTGGGGCGCGACGAAGGGCTGGATGATTTGAACCAAAGTGCCAGCCACAAGCTGGTCGAACGAATGGCGCAGGATCCGGATCAACTGCGCGGCTATTTGAATCTAATTTTCATTGGCCGCTGCCTGGAGCGAGTCGGCGATCATGCCACCAATATTGCCGAAGACGCTGTTTACGCAGCGAATGCTGAGGATATCCGGCATCAATCCCTTGCTACCGCAACGTGAGGGACCTCAGCAATCGTAAGAAGCCTTGCCTGATTTTCCAAGCAGTGGTTGCTTGCATGATGCGAGCAACCAAAAGTGGCCAGGGCCTTGGGCCCGCGGCCCCGGGTGAAACTCCTGACCTGGCCTTGAGGCGGCGGTTCGCGAGGATATAAGATGCCTGCAGCGGAAGCCAAAATCAGTGCTGATCCCGAGCCTCCTGCCTCGGGCGCGCCGCTCCAAAAGGAGGCTCCCGAGGAGGCGGTTTTGTCGAATCCCGAGAATTTTATCAACCGGGAACTGAGCTGGCTTGAGTTTAATCGGCGGGTTCTCGAGGAAGCACAGGATCCCACTCAACCGCTGATCGAGCGAGTCAAGTTTCTTACGATCGTTAGCTCGAACCTGGACGAGTTCTTCGAGATCCGCGTCGCCGGGATCAAGCAGCAAATCAAAAGTGAAACGAGTGATATCGGGCCGGACGGCTTAAGTCCCACCGATACGTTCGATCGTATCCAAAAGATCGTGCGTCCGCTCGTGGGGACTCAATACGCACTTTGGAAAAATGAGCTGCTGCCCGAGCTTGCAAAAAACGGGATTTACGTGCGTGAAATGGCGGAGCTTTCGCCAAAACGTAGCGCGTGGGCGCATCGTTATTTTCAGCAGGAAGTTCTTCCCATGCTTACGCCGCTGGCCGTGGATGCCAGTCATCCGTTTCCGCATCTTTTGAACCGAAGCCATAACCTGCTGGTGCGGGCGAAATTGCAGCGAGGCGGTGAACCGTTGTACGCTATTGTGCAGGTACCGAGGGCTGTGTCACGCCTCATTGCGTTGCCACGCGGCAAAGGTGCGGACGAACCATGGGAGTACATTTATCTCGCCTCTCTTATCAAACAGCACATCGGCGAATTGTTCCCAGGCTTGATTCTGGACGAGGTTCACGCGTTTCGGGTGACGCGCAACAGCGATCTGTACATCGACGAGGAGGAAGCGGAAAATCTGTTGCGCACCATCGAACAGGAGCTGCGGCGCTCGAGTCGAGGCAACGCCGTCCGGCTCGAAGTGGAAGCGGATTGTCCAAAAGATGTTTTGGAATCGTTGCTGAGGTTCTTCGATCTCACAGAAGCCGACGCGTACAAACTCGACGGCCCGCTTACGATGACGCATCTCATGCCGCTCGTGACAAACGATGCGTTTGCCAAGCTGAAGGACCGGCCATTTCAGCCAGCCCGCGATCCAGCCCTTCCGCCGCACGTCGATTTTTTCGAGGTGTTGCGACGCCAGGATGTGTTGCTTCATCATCCTTATGACAGCTTCGAACAGGTCGTTGAATTGATTGAAGCTGCCGCGTGCGATCCTCAGGTGCTGGCGATCAAAATAACGCTGTACCGTACGAGCGGTGATTCGCCTATCGTTGAAGCGCTCATTGAAGCAGCCAACGCCGGCAAACAAGTCACGGCTATTGTTGAACTGCGCGCGCGCTTTGACGAGGCGAGCAATATTCAATGGGCCCGGCGTCTGGAGGAAGCCGGCGCGCATGTCATCTATGGCGTGGTCGGCCTAAAGACGCATTGCAAAATGCTGTTAATCGTTCGGCGCGATTCGGATCAACTGCGCCGCTACGTTCAGTTAGGTACAGGCAACTATCACCCGCGCACTGCGCGCATTTATACCGACTTTAGTCTGCTCACCAGCGAACCCAAATTGACGGAGGAAGTAGCAATCGTTTTCAACACCCTTACGGGGCTGGCTGGTTATCCCGGACTGAAAAAAATAATGGTCTCTCCGTTCGACATGCATAGTCGACTTATTGGGTTGATCGAGAGGGAACGTGACCACGCCCGAGCAGGCAAACCAGCTCGCATTGTCGCTAAATTAAACGCGCTGGTCGATCAAGAGATCATCGAGAAGCTATATGAAGCGTCGCGCGCGGATGTGACCATTGATCTGATTGTCCGCGGCATCTGTTGCTTGAGGCCAAAGATGCCAGATTTGAGCGAGAATATCCGGGTTATTAGCATCGTCGGTCGCTTTTTGGAACACAGCCGGATTTTTTATTTTGAGAATGCCGGCCAGCCTAAGGTCTTTCTCTCCAGCGCCGACTGGATGCCGCGAAATTTTTTCCGGCGCATTGAACTGGCGTTTCCCGTCGAAAACGCGGCGTTGCGCGATCAAATTATCAATGAAGTGCTTCCGAGTTTTTTACATGATCGCGTCAAGGCTCGCGAGCTGCAGCCCGACGGTACTTACCGGCGGTTGAAACCCGAGGGCACGGAACCGCGTGCCCAGGCGCAATGGCATTTTCGCGAGGTTTCCCGCGAGCGAGCTAAAAAAATGACTGGCTCCAAGAAGAAAGTGCGTGCAGACCGATTGATTCCAATCACTATCGCCACCGATCCATCCACGACTACGAGTCCGGAAAACCAAGGCGGTGAGAAGTCGGAGCCATCGGCTAAGGCAACGTCAGCTTCAACTCGAAAGCAATCTTGAATAAAAAAGTCCTTGTTATCGACGTCGGCGGCTCAAATGTGAAGCTGATGATCTCGCGCACCGAGAGGAGAAAATTCAGGTCCGGACGAAAATTGGCGCCGGCGGCGATGGTGGCCCAAATCAAACCGCTGGTTGCCGATTGGGCATTCGACGCCATTTCACTCGGTTTTCCTGCCCCCGTGCGCAGTGGCAAGATCGTGAGCGAGCCGAAACATCTGGGCAAAGGCTGGGTAGGATTCGATTTCCAGAAAGCGCTGCGCAAGCCACTGCGCATCATCAATGACGCGGCCATGCAGGCGCTCGGCAGCTACCACGGCCGCCGGATGCTCTTTCTCGGACTCGGGACAGGACTTGGGTCCGCTTTGATTTTTGACAACTATGTCCTTCCTCTCGAATTGGGGGACTTGCCTTATCGGAACGGCAGCGTCATCGAGAATTACCTTGGCGACGCCGGCCAGGCATGGCTCGGCGAGAAAGCCTGGCAGCGCGATGTTCAGCACGCCGTCGTACAACTCAAGAAGTCGCTCATTGCCGATTATGTCGTCCTTGGTGGGGGAAACGCCAAAGAGTTAAAGAAGGTCCCGAAGGGAAGTGAACTTGGACACAACCGGAACGCGTTCCTCGGCGGAGTTCGTCTTTGGCGAATCGACTCTCGGACGCGGCGAACGAAGTGGCAGATTCTCTAACCTATCTAATTCAGATTTGAAGGTTAAAAGCTAACAATGTTAAAAAGAGCACAAAAGTTACATTGTGATAACATCTTCGTGTCACCTTTAAACTTTGTAACTCCCTTAACTTCCTAACTTTTTTGCCATGAAGCTTTATTTTCTTAGACACGGCGAAGCCGACTGGCCGAACTGGAAAAAACCCGATGACGAACGCCCGTTAACCAAACGCGGCAAAAGAGAAATGCGCGACGTGGCGAAATTTCTGGACCGCCTGAAAGTGCGGCTAGACCTGATTGTGACCAGCCCCTTGCCTCGAGCCGCGCAGACCGCCGAAATCGCATCCGATTATCTCAAAGCCAAGGTACGCAAGGACGAATCGCTCGCGCCGGGATTCGGCACCAGCAAATTGCGAACAGTGATGAAGCGGCATCGAGCGAACAATCTGATGTTAGTTGGCCACGAACCAGACTTTACCAATGTCATTTCGAGCTTAACGGGCGCCGCACTCAAACTAGCCAAGGCTGGCGTCGCGCTGATCGACGTGGATCCTGAATCCGAAGAAGGAAAACTTCTTTGGCTTTTTCCACCAAAGGTCGGCAAGAAATAGACGCGGCTCGCTATCGTGTCACTGT
>DATBEX010000177.1:0-8353 GCA_036558805.1 Candidatus Udaeobacter sp. | reverse complement strand
CTTTTGACTGCACAAGACCACACGCCGTCAGTCGGCACGCCGGGCGGTGGCGCATCGCCTGTGCCTTCGTCTCCCTCAAATGCGCCATTATCCTCGTCGGCGACACCGACTCCTTCCACGACTCCGCCCAAGCTAACCGATGTTCTCTTCAAAAATCTGAAGGCGCGCTCGATCGGACCAGCGGTGATGGGTGGTCGCGTCTCGGACATTGCGATCGATCCACGTAATCCGTTTGTCTTCTACGTTGGCCTCGGACACGGCGGCGTTTTCAAAACGAACGACAACGGGGTCACTTTTGAACCAATCTTCGATAAGCAACCGATGCTTTCAATTGGCGCGCTCGCTGTTGCGCTATCGGATTCAGATGTGATTTGGGTGGGAACCGGCGAAGCCAATGACCGGAATTCGTCTGGTTGGGGCGACGGTGTTTATCGGTCGACCGATGGCGGAGAGAAGTGGCAGAACGTGGGACTGAAAAGTAGTCGCACCATCGCGCGCATCATTGTCGATCCTAAAAAACCGAACGTCGCTTACGTGGCCGCAATGGGAAATTTGTGGGCGGAGGGCGGTGAACGCGGATTGTTTAAGACCACTGACGGGGGCAAAACCTGGAACCTCCTTTTGAAAGCGGCTCCTCCACACGATGCGCATACTGGATGTGGCGACGTGGTACTCGATCCAACGAACTCGGAGACTGTTTACGCTGCTCTGTATGCCCGACAACGCACACCGTGGAGTTTCGCGTCTGGTCCCAGCGTGACTGGCGGTGAAGACGTCGGTGGAATTTTTAAGAGTACGGACGGTGGCGCGACTTGGAAAAAGCTTGGCGGAGGTTTACCGAGTCAAACCGGTCGTATTGGGCTGGCGATTAGCCTGAGCAACCCGAGGCTGGTGATGGCAGTGCTGCAAAGTTACGAAGGAGGACTTGGCAAGCTCGATGATCTGCGCAGCAAGACGGGTGGCGTTTTTCGATCTGATGACGGAGGCGAAAAGTGGACGCGCATGAGTGCCATGAATCCGCGCCCATTTTATTTCAGCCAAATTCGCATCGATCCAGCAAACGATCAGCGCGTTTATATTCTTGGTTTCGCCCTCCTCGTATCTGATGATGGTGGGAAAAACTTTCGCGAAGATCTAAGCGAGAAAGTACATCCGGATTGCCACGCTCTCGCGATTCAGTCTGGCACCGCGCCCCCTCCGAAGCCGCCCAAACCAGAAGATAAAAACAAACCGCCGACACCGGCAGTTTGCCAGCGTCTGTTGCTCGGGACGGACGGTGGCGTGTACCAAAGTTTTGCCGGTGGCAAAAACTGGGATCATCTGAACAAGATTCCCTCAGGAGAATTTTATCGGATTTCGCTCGACGACACGAAACCGTTTTTTCGAATTGCGGGCGGCCTTCAGGACAACGAAAACTGGGTAGGACTTAGCGGAGTGCAGAGTAAGGAAGGCATTCGCAATTGCGATTGGATTGCGCTGGCAGGTGGCGACGGTTTTTACGTCTTGTTCGATCCGACTGATCCGGACACGTTTTATGCGGAAAGTCAGCAGGGCGAAGTTCATCGAATCAATTTGCGCAATGGCGAGATACGCCGTTTGCGCCCCGAGCCGGCTGAAGGTCAGCCGCGCTATCGCTTCCATTGGAATTCACCAATGATCATGAGTCGGCATAAACCGGGTGTGATTTATCTGGGCGGCAACTGCGTCTTCAAACTGACCGACCGCATGGAAAAATACTCCGTGATCAGTCCTGACCTCACGCACAACGATCCGACCAGGACAAATGCGACCGGTAGCGGTGCGGAAACTTACGGAGTCGTCTTTTCGCTCGCGGAGTCGCCGAAGCGCGCTGGTCTTTTGTGGGCAGGGACGGATGATGGGCGGCTCTGGGTCACTGAGAATGACGGCGGCAACTGGACAGAGTTAACGAGTAATTTGCCGGGGCCCGCTCGCGGTCAATGGATCGTGCGTATTGAGGCATCCAATGTCGACGCGAATGTGGCGTACGTTGCAACCAACGCCTATCGCACGGGTGATGATCGGCCCATGATTTTGCGGACTTCTGATCTGGGAAAAACATGGCAGTCTGTCACAGGCGATTTGCCGCAAGGGGATCCTGTCGAAGTTGTCCGGGAGGATCCGGTAAATCCGAAGTTACTCTATGCGGGCACTCACTCCGGAGTGTTCGGGTCGTTCGATCAAGGGGCGCATTGGGTGCGCATCGGAGATGTGCCTTCTGTTCGCGTGGACGACATCCAGATTCATCCGCGCACATCAGACCTTGTGATCGCAACACATGGTCGCAGCATTGCCATTCTTGATGACACGGTCCCGTTTCGCGAATTTACACCAGAGATTGCGTCGAGGCCGGCTCAATTATTCGGCGTGCGTTCCGTGACTGGTGCTTATCTTCAACCAGGATTTGTTGATTCGAACGGCAAGGGGATTTATCGCGGCCAAAGTCCGCCCGAAGGCGCGCTCTTCACAGTGTGGGTGAGAGAGTTCACAGGCGACGAAATTAAAATAGTAGTGACAAAATCAACCGGGCAGCCAGTCGCGAATCTCAAGGCCCCAGGCACGCAGGGTTTTACCCGGCTGAACTGGGACCTGCGGCCGACCAAGGACGTGATTGCTGAATACGGTGGTGACGATCCCAAGCGGCTTCTCCCCGCCGGAGATTACACCGCGGAGTTAACCTTCGGAACAACGAAGATGAAACAGACGTTTCACGTTGACCTTGCCGAAGGCATTACACCGCGTTGACGTTCGCGCATGCCGGCGATTGGAATCACGGGCGGAATCTCCACAGGCAAAAGCACGTTTAGTCAGTGTTTGCGCGAGATTCTGCCGGCGTCAAAATTCTTCGATGCCGATCTGGCAGCGCGTTCAATCGCCGAACTTTCGGAGGTGAAACAGGAAATCCGTGATGAGTTTGGCGGCGGCGTCTTTTCTCTGACCGGGGACTTGAATCGGGCCAAAGTTCGGGCGATAGTATTTGGCGACGCGACCAAGAGACGCGCGCTCGAACAGATTCTTCACCCTCGAATTCGTCGCCAATGGATGGCGCAGGCGGAAAGGCATCGTAACTCTGCAGATTTTTTCTTCGCTGATATCCCACTTCTTTATGAGACCGGCGGTGTGGAATTGTGCCAGCGGGTGGTCGTGGTCGCCTGCTCGCGCAAAGTTCAATTAGACCGGTTGGCGAAACGAAAGTCCCTGAAAGGTTCGGAAGTCGAACAAATGCTGAACTCACAAATGCCACTCGAGGAAAAAATCAAACGCGCGGACCATGTCGTCTGGAATAACAGCGACCGTGCGACGCTCATGGAGCAAGCACGGAAGCTTGTCGACCTTTGGCAGGCGCAGTCATGGACGAAAACCTAACAAATCAGATGCCGCGTGGTATCGATGTTGCCGCGGAAGAGGATGGGGCGGTGCGGTCGCCAAGTTCTCGTAGCGATTCGGAAATTTCGACTCTGCATACCAAGGAGGCTATGGCGCGCACGCTCGCTTTGAATCATCTGCAAGAGTCTTCGGGTGAAGATTTGGAAACATTGGCGCGCGAATTGGATGTTTATCTGCACCCTGCACGCTCACGTCATCAGCACATTCTCGATATCATTCGAGCTGCCTTAGCCGGCGGCGCTACTGTCACTGCGGAAGGCTTTCTCGACCAGGTGGGCGATTCCTTCGCAATGTTGCGCTGGCCGAGATTGAACTTTCTGCCTGTCCCCGAGGACGTTTGCGTCTCCCGCGGGCTGATTGAGCAACATCATTTGCGTCCCGGACAAAAGATTGCGGGGACAGTGCAGTTGCCAGGTCAGCGTGGGAAGTTCTTGTCTTTCGACAAAGTCATCAGGATTGAGGGACAGGCGGCCGAACAATGGACGGAGCCGACCGACTTCGAGAAGCTGACGCCGCAGTTTCCGCAAGGCAGGATCATACTGGAGAACCCCAAGACGAATTCCATTACGGCGCGCGCCGTGGATTTACTGGCGCCGCTGGGTCGTGGACAGCGCGGACTTATTGTGGCGCCGCCACGAGTGGGCAAGACCATTCTGCTAAAGGAAATCGCCAAGGCGATTCGAGTGAATCATCCAGACGTTGTTCTCATATTGCTTTTGGTCGATGAGCGTCCGGAAGAGGTGACGGACTTGGAGCGCGAAATTGACTGCCAGATTTATCATTCAAATTTTGATGAAAGCGTGCAGCGACACGTGCAGGTCGCAGAAATGGTCATGGAGCGCGCCAAGCGCCTCGTGGAAATGAAACAGGACGTCGTGCTCTTGCTCGATAGTATCACACGCCTGTCGCGCGGGTACAACAATCTGCAACCGGGCAGGGGACGAATCATGTCCGGCGGCGTCGAAGCGAAGGCGTTGATCAAGCCAAAGAAGTTTTTCGGTTCGGCGCGCAATGTGGAAGAGGGTGGCAGTTTGACCGTGCTCGCGACCGCCTTGACCGAAACCGGCAGTCGAATGGACGAATTAATCTTCGAAGAATTTAAGGGCACCGGTAACATGGAGTTGCATCTCGATCGCGCTCTACAGGAGAAACGCCTCTACCCGGCAATCCACCCGATGCTTTCGGCGACCCGGCGCGAGGAGTTGCTGTATCATCCCGATGAATGGGAACGCGTGCTAATGCTTCGTAAAACGATGGCGGCCCTTCCGCCAATCGAAGCAATGGAAAAGTTGATTGATAATCTGCACGCGACCAAAACCAATGCTGAATTGCTCTTAAGCGGATTGCGCTGACGCGAAATGTGATTACGCACGCTGCGCAACTGGAGAGCTTGGTTAAGCAAATTGAATCTGCCGATCGAATCGGAGTCGATACTGAAGCGGACAGTCTGCATTCATATCGGGAAAAGCTTTGCTTGCTGCAGATCAGCGTCCCGGCCGCGGTCAGCGCCCATATCTACAACGACGTCATGGTCGATCCCTTGGCCAACGTCAATCTGGAGCCACTGCGGCGAGCGCTGGAAGCCAGGGAAATTGTTTTGCACGGCGCTGACTACGATCTGCGAATGCTGCGCCGGGGTCTGAACCTGATGGCCAACAAAATCTTCGACACCTTGATCGCAGCTCGTCTTCTCGGTATTCGCGAATTTAGCCTTGCCGCGTTGGTGAAACGTTACTTCGGCCACGAGCTTCTGAAGGGTTCGCAAAAAGCGAATTGGGCACAGCGCCCTTTGCCGGCGCGCATGGCGGAATACGCGATTAGTGATGTGCATTATTTGCTGCCGCTCGCCGAAAAATTGGAAGCGGAACTGGATCGTTACGAACGCCGGGACTGGCTGCGACAGTCATGCGAGCGCGCCATTAACCAGGCGGCCATGGCGCGTGCCCGCAAGCAGGACGAACTCTGGCGTATTCGAGGCTCCGGCTCACTCGGTGGACGACCGGCCGCGGTCCTTCGGGCGCTTTGGCAGTGGCGCGAAAAAGAGGCAGAAATGGCAGATCGCCCGCCCTTTCACGTCTTGCGGAATGAAGACCTGTTGAAGGCTGCCGTGAAGTTCGCTTCAGGAGGCGTCGCTGATTTCAAACATTTTTCCCTCCGCCGGCGTCGGGCTTTTCATGAGGCTGTGCAATTCGCATTGGAGGAGCCTGAATCGGAGTGGCCGGTTTCACGTCGCCGCTCCGGAACCCGGGCAAGCGTAGAAACGATCCGCCGCGCAGAAGAGTTGCGGCATCGACGCAACAAGTCTGCTGAGGAACTAGGATTGGAACCTTCTTTTATTGCAGCACGAAACGCGCTTGAGGCGATCGCGGCCAATAACTCACGAGTAGCGGCGTTGCTGGTTCCGTGGCAGCGAGAGTTGCTCGGTGTCTCAGCTGCTGGTAGCGAGGAGTCCACAAATCTGTCGCCTGGTCGTAGCTTGAAAACCTAACTTCGCAAAAGCGAGAGCCGGCGACTTTCAGAAGGGTTTCTGCCCGTTCTTGAAGGACGGAAAAGAATTTTAACTTTTTCAGGAACTTTGCTGATGCGTTTCCGGATAAATACCTTGAAGAGGTGTAAAAAATCCTTGACCTAACAAGGTTTAGGCGTCAAAAAGCCCGCCGGAATTAGGTCTTTCGACCAGAGGACCAAAGTGCGCATGAACCGGCAGGTTGGGTTTGTTGTTTTCCTAACGATCACTGTATCGCTCGCGACATGGTTTCCGAGCCGATTGAACGCCGGTTCGACTCAAGAAGCGCGGGTTACTCTGGTAAAAAATCGTGTTCAACTGGAGGATCCCAAGAACACCGCGCGCCGAGGCTCTGTAAACGATGCCGTTCAGGAGGCGACCGTCGTGCGGACTGGCAATGCTTCGCGCAGTGAGCTGACTTTTCCTGACAAAACGGTTGTCCGGCTCGCAGCCGATACTGCTTTTGATTTCAATCACGGAACGGGCGGTTTGAATCTCAAGGAGGGGGCGGTGCTTGTTCAGGCTCCGAAGGGAGCGCGTGGTGCGACAATTCACGCAGGTGGCGTCGCCGCCACTGTGGCGGGAACCACTGTGATGATCGAGTACCACCCGGGCATCTACAAATTTCTGGTCCTGGAAGGGACCGGACGGTTGTATCGCCCCGGCCATCTCGGCGACTCGATTCTTGTTGGTTCGGGGCAGATGGTGTTCGGGAACCCGGATACAGCAGTTAGCGAACCTGTGGATGTAGATATTGACCGCTTCATGAAGACAAGTCGCTTCATTACAGATTTTCCTCCGTTGCGTAGTGCGAAGGCGATCGTTGCAGATAGTGCCAAGCAGCAGCGGGAGAAATCGAACAAGGCTTTGGTTGGCACAAACATGATCATTTTCGGAGGCGGCACGCAAGTCTCGCTTACCGAGCAGGGGCAGACTGACACGGGGGATCACGCAACAGCGGCGCAGGGGACTCTGCGCCGAGTGCCAAGCCAGAGTCCCAACAATGCTCCTGCTTTACCCTGACGACTGATGAAAGAATCTTTTGTGCATATCTTACGGCTCGGACTGATTGGTTCGTTTTGGCCCCTATTTCTCGTTGGCGTCGCACCGCTCGTAACCGCGGATGAACTGGAACAAGCGCGCGTCTCTCAGGTGGTCCAAGACGTGCGGTTACTGCAAACTCATGGCGAACCGCATCCCGCCGCGGTGAATGACAAGGTCACCCACGGAATGGGCGTACGCACGGGAGTGGAATCGCGTGCTGAACTGACCTTTACCGATCTGACACTCACGCGACTTGGCGCAAACACGATCTTCAGTTTCAAGCAGGGCTCGCGTGAAGTTGATCTGACGAGTGGTGCTGTTCTTCTGCAGGTGCCCCCCAAAGCGCCGGCGGTTAAAGTCAGCACATCGGCAGTCACCGCGGCAGTCACCGGTGGGACGGCTCTTTTTTCAACAGGCCCGCCCACGAAATTCATGGTCTTGGAAGGGGTCGGCACACTCTATCCCACAGGTCATCCTGAAAGAATTGCGACTATACAAGGCGGCGAAATGATGACGATGACGCCTGATGGGCGCATGATGAAACCGGAGAAGTTTGACGTAAAAACGGTTCTAAAGACGTCGCGCCTAATTAAGGATTTTCCGCCGCTCGAAAACATGCCGTTAGTCATGGCAGTCGTGGATACGCAGATCGCCGAGCAGCAATTGGCTGGTTTAAACACTCAGGCCCTTGCTAAAAACCTCGTAAACGCGATCGGCACGACCGATCAAAACGCCAATGCGAACCCTGTCCTCAGAGAGAACCCTTCGCCTTCCAGACCACCACCGCCACCACCACCACCACCGCCACCGCCGCCGCCACCACCACCTCCTCCAACTGCAACGCCCACTAAATTTGGTACGCCAGGCACAATTACTTCCCCGAATCCTTATGTGATAACCAGTGGCACAGTCATTACGACTGATCCGTCGATCACCACCAATGGCGCGACCGATTTCGGGAAAGTTTATCGTGGAAGCGCTATCGACGGTCCTGCTTCCGCTTGGGCATTTGGATCGACTTCCCCGTTTGACACTGCGAGCGGCTTCGATGCCTTGATCGGAAATGGTGTGGGAGCTGCCTTCAAGTTTACCGCCCTCCAGCTCACCGGTGATCCGACCATCGACACGACAAATGGTGAAATCAATTTGGGCCTGATCGCTGTAAACGGAATTACCTCCGGCGGTCCAGGGGGTGTTTTGACTTTCTCGGGCATCCGCGGGTTGCTGCTTGCAACGCAGAATGGCCCAATCACTCTCGGTCCTGAAATTTCTTTCTCCGGTCTGCACGACCTCACGATTTACGCCCGTGGCTCCAGCAGCGATCTGACTCTTGGATCGGATATAAACACATCGAGCCGCGTCAACCTTTTTGCGCAACGCGACATGTCCGTGACGTCG
>DATBEX010000176.1:0-11984 GCA_036558805.1 Candidatus Udaeobacter sp. | reverse complement strand
TAACACGGCCCACGGGACGTTCTCACTCTTCAGCAATACCGAGGGCACTGCCAACACCGCCAATGGCGATCAGGCCCTCTTTAGCAATCTCACCGGCCGCGACAACACCGCAGATGGTGTCAGCGCGCTATTTAACAACATCACCGGCACAAGAAACACGGCAATTGGCGCACTTACACTGTTTAACAACACTGCCGGAAATGAAAATACTGCCATCGGCGTGGAAGCGCTCTTTGCCAACACAACCGGAAACTTCAACACCGCAATTGGGCTTGACACACTTTTCCGCAATACAGAAGGCACTGCAAACACCGCTAACGGGTACCAGGCGCTTTTTAGCAATACCGAGGGCGCGAGCAACACTGCATGTGGCGCTCAGGCCCTTTTAAGCAACACCACCGGCGTCGCCAACACTGTCATCGGTGCGACGGCCCTGTCTAGCAACACCACCGGTGGCTACAACACCGCCAGCGGGGTTGGGGCGCTCTCTGGTAACACTATCGGCAGCGATAACACGGCCACGGGCGCGCTCGCGCTGTCCAACAATATCAGCGAAGGTTTTAACACCGCCACAGGCTCCAACGCACTTTTTAACAATACCACTGGCGCCGCGAATACGGCCAACGGTTATCAGGCCCTCTTCACAAATGGCACCGGTGTCGGCAATACGGCGATCGGTGATCAGGCACTATTTAACAGTACCAGCAACTTCAATACGGCTTTGGGCACTCAAGCCGGAACAGGCGTTACCACGGCTGATGGCGTTATCTGTATCGGCACTAACGGCCAAAACGTATCCAACAGCTGTTTCATTGGTAACATTCGGGGGGCGACAACGGCACAACCGGACGCCGTACCAGTCGTCATCGACTCCCTCGGTCAGCTTGGCACGCAAAGCTCTTCACGGCGTTTTAAAAGCGAGATTCGACCCATGGGCAACGCCAGTGAATCTATCCTGGCGCTTAATCCAGTAACTTTTCGCTACAAGAATCACGCCGAAAGCATACCGCAATTTGGTTTGATCGCGGAAGATGTAGCGATGGTGAATCCAGCCCTCGTAGTACGCGATAAGAACGGCGAGATTTACACGGTGCGCTATGATGCTGTGAACGCGATGCTGCTAAACGAATTCCTCAAAGAGCATTGCAAAGTCGAGGCGCAACAGGCTATGATCAGCGAGTTGAAATCAACTGTTGCTCGGCAACAAAAAGGGATGGACGTTTTGACCTCGCAGCTCAAGGAGCAGGCTGCGCGAATCGAAACGGTGAGTGCCCAACTCGAAATTAACCTGCCGGCACCAAAAGTGGTAACCAATCAATCGAAGTATTGAGAAGGAGGCCGATTCAAATATGACAACAACTATTAAATTATTCATCGCCAAAATATCGACTGCAGTTTTCCCGTTCACGCTGGCCTTGCTCGCTTGCACCGTCGGCAGCGCACGGGCGGATGAAACTTGTTCTTCGCCTTATCTTGCCCGCATCGATGGGCAGGAAGAGTTCGTCTACGTATGGACACTCGGCGTGGAAGGTCTTGGAGACGGCTCGGACAAGCTGGTCACCGTCGATGTAAGGCCCGGATCGCCTGACTACGGCAAAGTCGTCAGCAGCGTTTCCATTGGAGGACGAAACGAAGCGCATCACGGCGGTTTCACCGATGACCGGCGCCAACTGTGGTTGGCCGGCCTCGACAGCAGCCGCGTGTTCATATTCGACGTCCATTCTGATCCGGCGAAACCGCGGCATGTGAAGACCATCGACAATTTCGCCAAAGCCACCGGGGGTGCCATCGGGCCTCACGGTGCGTACGCGTTACCGGGACGGGTCCTGATTCCGTGTCTCTCGAATGAGAAGGATCACAGCGGCCGGACTGCACTGGTCGAGTTCAGCAACGATGGCAACTACATCGCTACCCATTGGCTGCCGACAAAGGACGACGCCCGTGGCGCGGCGGACGCTAAATTCGCGGACGGCTACGGTTACGACGCGCGTGTGTTGCCTCGGAAGAACGCCTTACTGACCTCATCATTTACAGGATGGAACAACTACATGATGGACTTCGCAAAGCTGACCGCCGATCCCGAGGCGATGAAGCATTTCGGATCAACCATGGTGATGTGGGATTTTCATGCCAGGCAACCGAAGAAAATTTTCGAGGTGCCAGGCGCACCGCTTGAGATCCGCTGGGCCTGGGGCGACAAACACAACTACGCGTTTACTGCGTCGGCGCTGACATCAAAACTTTGGCTGGTCTATCAAGACAAAGCCGGCGAATGGCAGGCAAAAGAGGTTGCTACAATTGGTGACGTCAAAGGCGGCGTGCTACCAGTCGATATTAGCCTTAGCGCCGATGACAATACGTTGTTTGTCGATTGCTTCGGCGACGGAAAATGTCGCGTGTTTGATGTTTCGGATCCACAAAAGCCGGAACAGATTTACGAAAAACCAATTGGGCGGCAGGTGAACATGGTGTCGCAGAGCTGGGACGGGAAACGACTCTACTTTACCAGTTCGCTCCTGGCACGCTGGGACAAGAAAGGCGACGATAACGAACAGTTCTTGCGCGCCTATACATGGGATGGGAAAGAACTAAAACCAAGTTTCGATCTCGATTTCACCGCGTTGAAGCTGGGTCGTCCCCATCACATGCTTTTTGGGTCGACAAAGCTTGGTGCAAATCGCGTCGTTGCGTCAGTTCCATAATCTGGGTGACATGAATATGAGTCGGGCCTGGGTGTTAGCACTCGGGCTTACCCTTTATTTGTCCTGTGTCACGGTGGCGATCTCCGCCGACAACGCTTTTCCGCGCGACGGGGACTACGATTACGATCCGCCAGTTGTTGGCAGCTACGCGCTGCCGACGATCAAGATGGCACCCGATGGCGCAATAGTTGATTCCGATTCCAAATCACGAAATCTGCGTGAACTCACACACGGACGTATCACCGTATTGAGCTTCATTTACACTCGTTGCGCCGCGCCGAAAGCCTGTCCATACGCAGCTGGTGTTTTAAGCCAACTGCACGCGCTGAGCGCCAAGGATGACCAACTGGCAAAGAACATGCGCCTTGTCAGCCTTAGCTTCGACCCCGACTACGACACGCCGCAACACCTGGCGGAATATTCGGAAGCGATGCGGGACGAAAAATCAGGATGCGAATGGCGTTTCGCGACAGCGAAATCGCGCGCGGCGCTGGAGTCTATCTTGAACGGCTATGGCCAGGTTGTGGACAAACGTTCCGATCCCAAAGACCCGCAAGGCCCGCTGTATCACATTCTACGCGTGTTTCTCATCGATCGGGAAGGTCGTATCCGAAACATTTACAGCTCCGCGACCTTGGATCCGCGCCTTGTGCTGGCCGATGTGAAAACCCTGTTGCTAGAAGAGATAAAACTTTCCAAGCAGTAACTCGCGGCTCAAATCGATTATTCCATTGCCGACAAGCTCCCGCGTCAGACTTTGAGCTTATCTGCTGCGGATTCCTGCCAAAGATGAAGCTCGTCGGTAAGCAGAGAAACTACTGACGCGTATTGCCGGTCCGCATAAAGATTTCGCGTCTCGAATGGATCGTCATTCAGGTTGTACAACTCGTTTAAATCTTTGTCGCGCAGACAAAGCTTCCAACCATCTGGAGTAACAATCGTCCTGGTAGATTCCTCGACGGCGCGCTTTATCATACGTCGCCTGGCCAACTTAGTCCCTTTCTTCACTTTGGTCCGGTTTTGCGCCCACTCGAGGAAAACATTCTCCGATAGCGATGCAGGCGACACGCCTGCCACCACAGTTTCTTTGTTGATTAGCGGCAGCAGACTTTTCCCGGCGCACTGGGGATGCGGGGGCTGGCCAAGGAGGTCAAGTAACGTTGGCACAAAATCGATATGACTGACTGGACGTTGGATAGTTTCGGCGCGCATTTGACGAGGAAGCCGAATCAAAAAAGGAACACGCGTAGCTTCCTCGAACATTGTTTCCTTCCCGAAAAGGTGATGCGCACCCAGGCTATCACCGTGATCGCTCGTGTGCACGACAATCGTGTTGTCGCTCAAGCCGCACCGTTCAACGCAGGCGAGAATGGCGCCAATGCTTTGATCCACGAGCGTCACCAAGCCGAGATAACGCTGCTTGATACTTCGATATTCCTCGGGCGTGATGCCAAAAAACAATTGAGTTGGTAGCCGCTCCCGGTCCAACGTTGCTTCCGCTTCTTGCCATTCGCGCATCAATCGATATCGGAGGGGAACATTATCATTCTCCGGAAGAGTCGCCGTTAGATCGAGTTCGATCTCGTCAAGCGGATGCTCATCGTTGAGCGGTCCGTTGTAAGGCGAATGGGGTTCTACAAAACCGACGACAAGGATGAAAGCATCGCGCTGGTGTTTTTCGATGAATTCACAAGCGCGATTCTCCAAAAACCTTGGTCTGGACAGTTCAACCGACAAATTGCTGATCGCTACCTCGGAGAACCGTCCCTTTGGCCTGTCGGGCGATATGCCCTTTGAAACGAGAAAATTTGTATAGTCGCCGTGGTCGTCGGTAGAAACCCAATGTTCGAATCCTCGCGCGACCGGTCCTTCCTCGCCAAGATGCCACTTCCCGATGTACGCCGTGCGATAGTCCTTGTCCTGCATCAGCTCAGGGAAAACAAGGAATCGTCGATCGAGTGGCACGCTGTTTCGAGTGCAGGCATTGATGTGCGGCCAGGTGCCGGTCATGAGTGAAGAACGTGAAGGCGTGCAAACCGGATGAGTGACGTACGTCCGTTCAAAGACCACGGATTCAGAGGCAAGTCTATTCAGGTTGGGCGCGTGAACTTTTACCCCGCCGTAACATGCGATCGTGTCCGCTCTTTGTTGGTCCGGAAGGAAGAGAATCAAATTGGGCTTTCGATGTGCAGCCATAAGTTTCAGCTCGGCACTAAATCAGCCCTGATCAATTTCCGCAATCTTCGAGGTCTCGCCGGCAACTTTCGCCGCGACAACTGGATGGTGCCCGATCAGTTTGAGTGCGCGTCTAAGCAATTCTTTTCCAGGCATAACCTTGTGCCAGGGAGAAGCGCCTGAAGGATGCGGAAGCGGGATGAGGTCGAAGCGCTGGCCCTCACGCTCGATGCGAAACTTTCGCCCGATCACCTTTTCCAACTTCGCGCAGTCAATGAATTGCATAATAGCCAGTCGGCCTACTGGAATCACGAGGCGCGGCTTAAGGATTTCGATTTCATCGTCCATCCATGAAGAGCAATTGCGAATTTCATCCGGAGCGGGAACGCGATCTGTGCCGCCGGAATTCTTGCCGGGAAAACAGCGACAGACGGCCGCGAAATAAATTCGCGATCGAACAGCGGTTTCGTTCATGCCACAGAATTCTTCGAACCAGCGAAAAAGTGTTTTGCCGGCGGTATGCGCGAACGGTCTTTGCAGAACCGGTTCCCGCGGACCGGGCGCCTGGCCAATGATCATTACGTCGCTCAGAATCGCGCCTCCAGACACTGGCGTTGATTTCATTCGCGGGCAGCGGCGGCAGCGGAGCAGCGCCTTCACATGTTGGTCGAGTTTCGCTTGAACAGTTCTTGTAGCCACGGCCCTGTGGGCCGTTCGCACATGGCCAAACAACGCGCAAGATCTGACGAGGCGCAGGCCCGTGGCTACAGGCGCTCGAAAGCTGGTCAACGTCGGAAAATTGAAAGCAGCAGACTCAAGACGATGCTGAGGACGATGCAAGTGACAATGGGAAAATAGAACACAGAGTGTTCGCGCTCGATCCGAATGTCGCCGGGCAATCGTCCCAGCCATTTCGGAACGAACCCGCCCCACATCATCAACCCTACGAGCGTGATGACCACACCAGCGACCGCCACGAATTTACCCAGCTCGCGCATGATTCAAAAAGTTGCGCGAATCGACCGAAGGCACAAGCTTGAGGACGCATGCCCGTACAATTTCGAGATTATTACGAGACACTCGGGGTGTCGAAAACGGCAACCGAAGACGAGATTCGCAGCGCTTTTCGCAAGCTGGCGCGCAAATATCATCCCGACGTCGCCAAGGACAAGAAGTCTGCTGAGGAAAAATTTAAAGAGATCAATGAAGCGTACGAGGTATTGAGCGACCCAGAGAAACGGAAAAAATACGATCAGCTCGGCGCTGATTGGAACCAACCGGGAGGATTCCAACCGCCGCCAGGGTACCAGTGGGGGCCACAACAGCAACCTGGCGGATATTATCAATGGGGCGGCGATGGAGGGGGCGGAGTTCAATTTGAGTTCGGCGGAACGGGATTCAGCGACTTTTTCGAGGCGTTTTTCGGAGGCGGACGTGGTCGATCTGCTTTCGGCGGATTCGGTGGGCGCCAGGCAACTGCTGAGCGCGGCGCCGACGTCGAAGCCGATATCATGGTTACGCTGGAAGAAGCGCTCAACGGATCGACGCGAACGGTCTCTTTGCGCCGGGCTGGCTCAAACAAGGTCGAAAATTATCAGGTCAAGATCCCGCGTGGCGTTCGCGAGGGCCAGAGAATCCGGCTGGCTGGCCAGGGAGAAGCTGGCGCGGGCGGCGGAAAAAGCGGTGATCTGTTTCTGCGTGTCCGGCTTGCACGCCATCCGGATTTTTCGGTCGAAGGCAGCGATTTGATTCATGAGGTGAAGATCGAACCGTGGCGCGCAGTACTAGGCAGTGAATTGCTGGTGCCTACTCTGGAAGGGAAGGTTCGCCTTAAAATCCCGCAAGGCACACAAGGTGGTCAACGGTTTCGTTTGCGCGAACGTGGTTTACCGGGTGTGTCAGGAAAGCGTGGCGATCTTTACGTCGAAGTTCAAATCCACTTGCCGAAGAAACTGACCGAACGCGAACGCGAAATCTGGAACGAATTGGCGAAACTTCACGGCGGATAGATGGCGGCAAGCTCGATAGTAGACGAGTTTTATCTGAGCCAACAATACGAATGAAAGCGCCCGGGAACAGCCACACTTGTCGATAAATCGGCCAAAGCTCTTTTGCCAGAATCTAAGAGGACGATGAATACAACCTTGACTTTACCTATCGAACAGTGACTTGATCTCCAAGAAATCTGGCGATCCCGAAAGCTCCAGGTAGGTCAAATCGTATCTTCAGTAGATATGTCTGAAGAAGCCAAGATAGACGATAAAAAAATATCAAGAGCGTCGTCTGGTAAAGCTTTTGACCTTACCAAATCCGTATTGACGGTGGTTCTCGCTAGTGTCGCTGCCGCTTGGATTTCACATCATTATAAAGTTCAGGAAGAAAAGGCAGCTGTTGACTCAGAGTCTAGAAAAGCCGCTACTACCACTTACTACGAAACAATTGATACTCTGGGTAAGCGACACTATTACGCGCTTCAGGCTGTCTACGGATTTTATTGGCGTCAAGACGAAATGGGTCACTGGCAACAATACGACAACATGCGCTCGTATTGGAACGAGCGTCGTTACAGCACATTGGCTTTAATCAAACGGTACTTTGGAGCAGCGGCAGAACAACAGTTACAGCTTCTTATGCCGAAGTTTGACCACGTCGACGCAAAATTGATTGCAGCGAAGAATGCTTTTCGAGATGGGAACCCAATGCCAAAAGAAGAGTTTGATAACGCAGATGGCTTGTTACCTTACCTGTTTAGCCTGGATAATGACATCAGAAGTTTTTCCGAATCTTTGCAAGAACAGTTGAAGCACGGTGAGGTAGATATTTATTCTCCTCAACCTCCACTGAAAAAACCTTAGATATCGCATTAGTTTAACTGCCACCTAAGAAAGCAGCAGTTACTGTAAATTGTCGTATGAAAATTTCTCTCGGCTCAGACCACGCCGGTTTTCGCTACAAGGAGAAGGTTAAGGAACTGCTCACCTCGCTCGGCCACGAAGTAAAAGACTGCGGCACATTCAACGAAGAGCCGGTGGACTATCCGCTTTTCATTCGTCCGGCGGCGGAAGCGGTGGCGGGCGGCGAGTGCGAGCGTGGCATCGTATTCGGCGGGTCAGGCAACGGCGAAGCGATGGTAGCCAATAAAGTCCACGGCGTGCGTTGCGCGCTCTGTTGGAGCGAAGAATCCGCGCGTCTTTCAAGACAACACAACGACGCCAATGTGCTTTCCATGGGCGAGCGCATGATTCCGGAAGATCTCGCTCTGAAAATTGTGCGTATCTGGCTGGAAACAGGTTTCGATGGCGGCCGGCACGTGCGACGCGTGGAAATGTTAAACGCGATGTGAGATTAAATTCGAAATCCGAATCTCGAAATCCCAAACAAGGGCGAGCTAGCGCAATCGATCTAGACAAACTGCGATTAGAAAGACTGCGCTGACGAATGCATTGCTTTGAAAGAAAGCGCGGTTGATCCCACTGAGATCGAGCTTCTCAGTTTTGTGCTCATAAAAAAGTGCCGCCGCGATCAGTAACATCGACCAGTAATAGACCGCGCCGAGTTGCGCCACGACACCAAAAAGGATCAGCGCCGCAAATGTCAGAAGGTGCAATAGCTGCGCCAGCCGAAGACTTCGCGCGATCCCAAGTTTCACAACAAGCGATCGAATTCCTTCGCGCCGATCGAAATCGTAATCCTGGGTGGCGTATATGAGATCGAATCCAGCGACCCAGCAGATTACGCCAGCCCCAAGCACAATTGGCGCAAGATCAATTCGTCCGGTTTGCGCGATCCATGCGCCGACCGGGGCAATAGCCAGCGCCAGGCCAAGAAAGAAATGCGTCGCGCTCGTGAACCGTTTGGTTAGCGAGTAGAAAAGAATTAGGGCCAACGCAACTGGCGCAAGGATCAAAGTCAATCGGTTGATTGCAGCCGCCGCGAGGAGAAAACCTCCAGAGCTGACCGCAAACAGCACAATCGCTCCTGATTTGGAGAAAAGCAGATGCCGCGAAGCCGTCCGGGGATTGCGCTGATCCAGCGACCAGTCAACCAGCCGGTTGAAAAGCATGGCTGCAGTCCGCGCGAAGACCATGCAGACGATAACCAACGCGAAGGTTCTCACCGACGGCCAACCGTTCGCAGCCACAACCAGCGCGCCGAGCGAAAACGGCAGAGCGAAAATCGTGTGCGAAAAACGAATCAGTCGCAGGAATCGCGACACGTGTGCGCCGAGTCCGATATGCTCCCCGGATCGATCCATGGCGAAAGACTTCTACAGAAGGCAGCGAAGAAAACGAAGGCCGTAATTGTGGTTCTGATCCGTACGCCCGATGGTGCCATCCTACTCCTCGGGATTCACCGGGAAATGTTTGTTCTTGAGATGCTCGGGGACCTGCTGCGTTTGTTCCATTTCGATCTTTTCGGTGGCGGCATTTAGTTCGTTATACGCTTCACGGCTCTTTGCCGCGCGACACATGTACGCGGTTGCATGCGCCAGAGGAATTCGAGCCTCGGGCATCCCGACGAATTCCACCGCTTGTTGTGTCGCGATCGCGAGCTGCAGCGCTTCTGGATCGGCGAGACCGATGTCTTCACTCGCGAAGATCACGATGCGCCGCGCGATGAAACGGAAGTCCTCTCCGGCATGCAGCATTTTCGCGAGCCAGTACATCGCGCCTTTCTCATCGGACGCGCGCATGCTTTTAATGAAGGCGCTGATCGTGTCGTAGTGCGCATCGCCTGCCCGATCGTATACGACTGCTTTCTGTTGGATGCTTTCTTCGGCAACCTGAATCGTGAAATGAATGACGCCCGCGCTGCAGCCGGGGTCGTTGACCCCGGCCTTCCGAAACTGTTTTCCATGCTTGGAAGTTCCGGCCTCACTGCGGTTGGCTACAGGCGGCGTAGTCAGTACGCCGATCTCCAGCGCGTTTAAACATTTTCGCGCATCGCCGTCGCTGAGTTTTGCGAGGTGCAGGCGCGCGTTCTTGTCCATCTTCACATTGTAATTTCCAAGTCCGCGCTGTTTGTCGGTCAATGCGCGATCGATCAACGTTTCGAGTTGATCAACGCTTAGCGGTTCAAGTCGAAAAACCTGGGAACGTGATACGAGTGCGCTGTTTACGTAGAAGAACGGATTGTAGGTGGTCGCGCCGATGAGGCGAAGCACCCCTGCCTCTACGTCCGGCAAGAGAATGTCTTGTTGCGCCTTGTTGAAATGATGGATTTCGTCAACGAACAGGATCGTCTTTCGCCCCGAAGTGCCCAGACGATTGGCGGCCGCGGCAATGACTCGGCGCATCTCGGCGACGTTGCTTTCCACGCCGCTAATTCGGATGAACTTTGCGTGTGTCATCTTCGCAATGATTCGTGCCAGTGTCGTCTTGCCGCTGCCGGGTGGTCCTGAGAAAATCACCGAAGGCAATCGGTCGGCTTCGATGGCACGGCGCAAAAGTTTGCCGGGCGCCAGAATATGCTCCTGACCGACGAGTTCATCGAGCGTTCTCGGCCGCATCCGGGTCGCCAGTGGCGCATTATCGGCACGCTCGACTTCGACGTCTTCGTCATCCCCGAAAAGATCCTGCACGAAGGAAACTACGGTGCGCCGGTGACGCAGGCAATCGTGTCCGCCATGCAGAAGGACTTGTCCCGCGGAGAGCCTGCGGGCCTCAACGAGAAAACACGATTATTTGGATCACAACGGCATGCACAACCTTGAGATAGCGCCATGAGTTGGTTAAGCTTAAAGGTCAAAGCATGAAGCGCATTCTGGTTCCGATTGATTTTTCCGATGTCACGCCACCGGTTATTGATCTGGCCCGACAACTCGCTAAGGCTTTTAATGCGGAGATCCTTCTGGTTCATGTAAAGGAAGTCACTGCGGCGGCAACGCCTGGCACACTCGGATACAGCCTGGCGGGAATGCCTGAGCTTGCGCCGATGGCGGGCGTGCCGATCCCGGGCTTTGAACCGATGCCGGAAACGTTCCCGGATGAGGAAGGTCAGACGCCGAAGCTCACCAAGTGGCAAGAAGAAATAGCCCAGGACGGTATCAAGGTCAGTTTATATGAGCCGACTGGCACAGTGGCCGAAGAAATCTTGGGTCAGGCCGATAAGTTAAATGCTGACCTGATTGTGATGGGCACACACGGGCGCGGCGCCATGTATAACTTGTTAGTAGGAAGCGCCAGTAAAGGCGTGCTCAAGCATAGCACTCGCCCTGTGCTCCTCGTCCCCGCTCCTCGCGCATAATGCGTCAACGCCCGCACCTGCAGCGGGCCACCTTCGTTGCAATCAACTTCATAAGAGCTTGCGTTGCTGCGAGGAAATGAAGGAAAAGCAGGACAATGAAATTCCTGGGGGCGTCGCGTCAGCCATTTGTCGGTTTGTCGCTCATGGCTGCAATAGGAATTGTCATCGGGGACTTCTTTCCAATTTCTGGCACCGCTTTGATTGCGCTGACGATCATCCTGGCGGTCTGTCTTGCAATCGTCGCGTATCGCCCCGTACTACTGGCGACTTACGGCATCGTTGGGTTTGGCTTTTTCCTCCTGTACAACCTTGAGACGAGTAACACACAAGGCCGGCAACTTGCTGATGCCCTGGGCAGCCGCCCGCGAGTTGTTACAGCAATCGGGTGTGTTATCTCCGAACCAAGGATCGCGGCCAGCGGGTTTGCGACCTTCTTACTAAAGCTCAAGTCAATCGAATTTGGAGGTCAGAACCAAACCACCCGCGCCGTTTGCCAGGTTCGTTGGAAAGGGGCTCCGGAGTTTGGCGATGAAATGAAGCTTTTTGGAATCGCGGAAATCATCCCGCCGCCACGGAATCCCGGGGAATTCGATATGCGCGCGTATCTGGCGCGTCACGACATTCGTCGAATGCTTTTTGTTCGCTATCCGGAAGACGGCGCGCTGATTCGGCGCGGCGCCGGTAACTTCATTCTGCGCCTGGCACAAAGGTCACGTGAATGGATGCACAACGCGATTGGTAGGGGATTGGAGAACGCACCTGAGGTGCAAAGTTTTCTTAGCGGAATTGTGCTCGGCATCAGGCACGAAACTTCCGAGGACATCGAGGAACCGTTTCAACAGACCGGCACTGTTCACCTTT
>DATBEX010000175.1:0-18882 GCA_036558805.1 Candidatus Udaeobacter sp. | reverse complement strand
GCTTGTTCTCCAATCCAAAACACAGTCGTAACGATATTGCTTTTCCATGGATAACGCTGCACCGCCGGACGCGAGCTCGTAGGGATAAAAACCTGAGGTTCGACCTTGAGCAACGCCTGCTCCCGCAGTTTCATTGCGTACCGGGCAAAGTCCGCCGCGGTTGCATAGGGGGACGTGGATTGATCGTCGGCTTTAGCCGCGCTTGCAATCCCCAGACTTAAACAAGCCGCAAGAAGTCTCCTCATCTTCAAACGCCGCCACCTTCTACCCGATTCCCTGCTCTTAGGCAAGCCCAATTTGGCGGCGCGATCACCTCTGAGGCAGGTTCCGGATTCGAAATTTGACCCGGCAAAATCCATCGACCTCATCAGTTTCGGTTCAGTACCGTGTCACGCTTGAATCGAGAGTCGTCCGGCCCTTGGTAATCCAGGGTATAATGCAGGCCGCGGCTTTCTTTCCGGCTCAACGCCGAATCGACAATCAAGGCAGCTACCGCCGCGAGATTACGCAACTCCAACAGGTCGACGGATACTTTGAAGTTCCAATAGAATTCGCGAATTTCGCGTTGCAGATTCCGCAGCCGCGCGCTTGCTCGCTGTAGCCGTTTGTCCGTCCGCACAATTCCTACGTAATCCCACATGAGCCTTCGGATCTCGTCCCAATTGTGATAAATCACGACCAATTCATCGACGTCCTGCACATTTCCTGATTTCCATTCCGGCAGCGTGCCATCCTGTTTGGACGTCGATCGCTTCTCCATAGCCTCCGTTGCAGCGCGATGCGCCACTACCACGCCCTCCAGGAGCGAGTTACTGGCAAGGCGATTTGCTCCATGCAACCCAGTAGAGCCGACTTCACCGACCGCGTAAAGCCCTCGCAAACTCGTCGCGCCGTTTACGTCCGTTTTGATTCCGCCACATTGATAGTGGGCCGCAGGGACTACTGGAATCGCCTGCTTGCACATGTCAATGCCGAACCGCAGACATGTCTGATAAATGTGCGGAAAACGTTCACGAACAAATTCAGGCGACCTGTGCGTAATATCCAGGAAGACGCACTTCGCGCCTGAACGCTTGATCTCGGCGTCGATCGCACGCGCCACGATATCGCGCGGCGCCAGGGAACCGCGCCGATCGTAACGTTTCATGAAATCCTCTCCTCGATTGTTGCGCAGGATGCCGCCTTCACCCCGCACTGCTTCCGAAATAAGAAATGATTTCGCCTGTGGATGAAACAGACAGGTGGGATGAAATTGAATGAACTCCATGTTTGCGATATCCACACCCGCTCGCCATGCCATCGCTACACCGTCGCCGGTCGCAATGTCCGGGTTCGTCGTGTACAAATAGACTTTTCCGCAACCGCCGGTTGCAAGCACGATTCGATCTGATCGAACAGTTTCTACTTCTCCGGTCTTTTCATCCAGAACATAGACACCAAGACAACGGTCCTCTGCCGCGAACCCAAGCTTGGCCGCGGTAATCAGATCCACGGCCATGTGATTTTCCATTAACTGGACGTTTGATTGCCGACCCAGCTCGCGCAGCAAAGTATCCTCGATCTCTTTCCCGGTTACGTCCCTCACGTGCAAAACCCGGCGTTTGGAATGCCCGCCTTCTTTGCCTAAATCAAGCTCACGATGTCCAGAGACGTCACGCTCATCGAATTGAAGACCCAGTTCAATAAGTTCACGAATGTGCCGCGGCCCTTCAGTCACAATTGTGCGCACAACCGCCTCGTCACACAAACCGGCGCCGGCTTCAAGCGTATCGCGCACGTGTAACTCAAAGGAGTCTTCATCGCTCGTCACGCATGCGATTCCGCCCTGCGCCCAGGCTGTGTTTGTATCGGAGCTTTTGCGCTTTGTGATTACAGCAACCGAGCCCTGCTTTGCCACTTTTAACGCAAAGCTCAGACCAGCGATGCCGCTTCCGATCACTGCGAAATCGTATTCTTTCATCCGAACCGAATATTGTCGATCAAGCGCGTTCTCCCAAAGAAGACGGCAACCGCGAGTAATGAATTTGCGCTGATCGTTTCGACGGATTGCAAAGTCTGTGCATCCACAACCTCCGCATAATCAATTCGCGCCAGCGGCGCGTCGCCGATCACCTTCCTCGCAATCTCAACAACATCCCTGGTATTCTTTTTACCGGAACCTGATGCGGCTAACAGCGCCTTGTACAGAACATTTGCCTGTTTTCGTTCTTCTGAATTCAGATACTGGTTGCGCGAACTGCATGCCAGCCCATCCTCTTCGCGCACTGTAGGTACTGCAACAATTCTGGTTTTAAAATTGAGATCGCGCACCATCCGGCGAACGATCGCCAGTTGCTGAAAATCCTTTTCGCCAAACAAGGCAGTGTCGGGTGAAAGAATATTGAAAAGCTTCGCGACGACCGTGCAAACACCCCAGAAATGTCCCGGGCGCGATTTTCCCTCCAGCGGCTTCGAAAGAGCGGATTCTTCGACGAATACTGAGCGATCGTCAGCGTACATCTCAGCAACACTCGGACGAAACAAAAGATCGACCCCGGCGCTTCGACAAAATTCTTCGTCTGCTCTTTCCAAGCGCGGATAGCGTTCGTAATCGCCGCCAGGTTCGAACTGCAGCGGATTAACGAATATGCTTAACGCCACGTCACCATCGTCGCCAGCATGCATGCGGGCGATGCGAATCATTTCCCCATGCGCCTTGTGCAACGCGCCCATGGTTGGGACGAGCACACGCCGTTTTGCATGCGGCTGCGCGCGCGCCTGGGCAAGCGTTGTGACGACCTGCATCATAGAAACAGCGCTCTTCATGAAAATTCCCGAGAATCGCTCTCAGCCTCCGCACAAAGCGATGTCCGGGCAAGCGACTCTGTTCAGAATGACAAATGTGTCACGCTGCTTCGAGCCAAATGGCTTGCCTTGCAAAAGGAAACCTCTTGTGACCGAAATCTTGCCAACCCGCGCGCACCGCGAGATCACGCATTTCGGAAGAAGAGAAGGCGCGAATGGCAGAGAGCCGTGCATCGTAGCGTGTCATCGGCTCGCGGAAGATCAGCGCAGTCAAAAGATAGACGCCCGCAACAAGGGAAAAATTGCGTCGCAAATCCGACACTAGGGTAAATCGTTTCGATACCTCGCGACATTTACGCAGGACCCGTACCGCATCCTGATTGCTAAAATGATGAAGCGCCAATGTGCAAAGCGTGATGTCATATCCTCCGGAGGACTCCCATTCGAGAATGTTGGCTTCGCGGTAGGAAATCTCCGGATAATTGGCGCTTAGGTTTCTTGCGATTTCGAGTGTCGCGGGCTGCCGATCCAAAGCGTCGATCTCTACGTTAGCGTGGATCTTTCGCGCATAATCGACAATCACTCGCGGGATATCGCCCGACCCGGTTGCAAGATCGACGACGCGCAGCTTGTCGGCCGGCCTGATCCAGCCGCGAATGAAACTCAATACAAGACGGTAGCTTCCAAACCAGCGATTCAATTGGCGAATACGCTCCAAGTCGCGCTCCAACTCGGTAGTGATGGGCTGGTCCCGGTCCATCATCTCCAGCACGCCTGGATCGAAACGTCGCTTCATTTGCTGTGGGGCGCTTTGTGAGAGCGCAAGCTCGATGCAACCGTCATGGACCGCCGTTACAGTGATAGGAATTTTCGCCAAGATTCCGGGAGTAGGGCCGCTTCCACTTCACTCGCAATGCGCCCTTCGAATTCCGGTTGGAAAACCGTGCTCGTCCCGTACACCATGACTGCGTCTTCCGTTCCCTCGACGCGAATCGCATGTGCGACGCCGGGCGGAATGACGACTCCGACATTGTTAGCGCTGCGATGATTATCTCCGTCCACGAAGAAACGCATCGATCGCCGAGGCAAGCCCGCGCGGATATCGCGAAGAATGATCTCGACGCGACCCTGGATAAAAAACATTACGTCCCATTGCTCTTTGTCGTAGCTGCGCACTGAATAATCTTCCGGGTTATCGATATACAGGCGACGCAACCAATCTACGGCATCGCTACCTCTTGGAATGCTGGGTGGATGCACGTGAAAGCCTTTGACGGTTCCCGAAAACATTCGCGCAGCCGACCACTGCCTGGGCCAGAGGCCAACCTGCGCAAGAATCCCTTCGTCGCGTCGTACAAATTCGCCGAAAAGTCCACGGTGCCGCTGCGGGTAAACTTTTCGCGCGAAAATTTCCACGCCTGGAATCCAAGCTTCTTTGATCTCAGGCGCGCCTCGATCCGCAGCGGTGAGATCGCTCGCGTCTACGCCTCGTTGTGAAAGTTCACGTGTGAAAGAAGCGGCTCCGTAATCTCGGGTTTCCAGGCCTTTTCGGGCACTTACATCAATACCTTGCCAAAGATCTTCTTCGTGTTTGCTCATTTTGGTTCGCCCGGCGCTTTATTTGCCTAGCGAAAAATCGCTCCGTTCGCGAGAAAGATTTGGATTGTAATATGGATCACCCCGCAAAGCGTCTGCCCAACGCTCGCGCAAAATCGCTTCGCCCTTAACTTCGGTTTTATCGAACAGCTCTTCATGCCAGCAAAGTTTCGCGAACGGAGTGTAAACAATCAAATAACCCGCGCGCCGCATTTTGAGGCAAAAATCAATATCGGCGGGCGCGCCTTGCAGGCTTTTATCAAATCCATGTACCTGCTCAAACACGTCGCGCCGCGTCAGCATACATGCGCTGGAAACCGCGCTGCAGTTCCGGGTTACCTGCAATTGGCGGTTCGTCCCGCGGTGTTCCGCGTGAAAACAAGCGCGTTGCGCGATGTTATTGCCGCCTGTGACCATCCCCGCGTGTTCGACCCTGCCATTTGGAATCTGCAATTGGGCTCCTACAGCTCCGACTTCTGCCCTCTGAATGTGCTCAGCCATGATTGTGAGCCACTCCGGCTCGATCGCTTCGATGGTGTCGTCCAAAAAAAGAACCCATGGAGCGTCGGTTTGTTTCATCGCAAAATTTTTGATTTCAGAATCATTGGCGACCGCTGAGAAACGCAGCAGACGATACGGGAAGCCCGCAGCGGAAACGGTTGGCCCATCAAATTTGTCGCCATGAATGATGATGATCTCGTAGCTCGGATAACTTGTTTTGTGAATGAGATTTTCGACGCACCGTTCAAGCGATTCCCCGCTGTGACGATTCAGAACGATGATGGAAATTTTTTTCGGTTCCAAAAGCTCGCGTCTCACGGAGAAAGCGTGCGTGCGCCAGTCTACGGCAACATGAGCTCGCTCGCCGCGGCGCTTCAGGTAATCTTCAATTGCGAGCCGCGATACTTCCAGTTGTTCCGGCTTTTGCCGAACGCTAATCGCGCTGGAGCTTTCCGATCGTCTCCAATGATACAGCACTCGTGGGATGTGATGGATTCGATTGGTCTGCTCGATCACACGAAAGAAAAGATCGTAATCCTGGGCACTATCGAATTGTGAACGGAAACCCCCAGCCTTTTGCACTACTGCGCGCCGCACCGCGGTTAAGTGACCAAGGTAATTGTAAGAAAGAAGAAGGTCAGGCGACCAATCTGGTTTAAACAAAGGGGCCTCAAAACCATTAATCGCAAGTTTGTCCTCATCGGAATAAATCAGATCGGCGTCCGGATGTGCCTGCAGGAGTCTCACTATCTGAAAAAGCGCATCGGGTTCGAGGACATCATCATGATCGAGAAACGCGACCCATTCGCCGCGGGCGAGCGTTAGTCCGTGGTTCGAGGCCCCCGAAATGCCCTCATGCGTTCCGAGGCTTTTCAGAATAATACGCTGATCGCGAGGGGCAAGCCGAGGCAGCGCACGAAGCAAGTCGGGGGCGCTCGATCCGTCGTCGATTAAGACGAGTTCCCAGTTTTCATATGCTTGGCCGAGCACCGATTCAATTGCTTCCTCAAGCCGTTCCACAGGCGTCTCGAATACAGGCGTGATTAGGCTAATGAGCGGCCTTGAAGTGAACTTGTTCGATTCATTTCGCATTCGTGCCAGGTCACGCGCAGTTGCGCGATTTCGCTCGAACCACTGCTGGTATTCGCTTGCCGGGATGGGGCAGCGAAGCTTTTTATCTGGACCATGGAGCTTCTTCCAAACTGCCTTTATCAGCCTTTCCGGAAGGCGATACGGCGCGAGCAGTATCTGACCGACGCGGCGCTCGGGCGCCTTCCGCAGGCTTTGTTTCTGCTCTTTTAGCAACTTCAATTCGAGCCGGTATTCTTTGAGTTTGAGTAATTTTCCCTCGAGCGCGGCGATATGATCGTGTGCCCCTTCCAATTCGGAGTCTCGGATCTGAAGGGATCGCTTCAAGTCGTTCAAGGCTTTGTTGAGTCTGGCAAAAGCCGTCTCCACTGCAGGCGTTAGGGCGCCAACTGCCGCACTTGGCTGGCGCCGAAGACATACGGCTCCCATGTGCAATGCCACCAGGTCGCACTCGTAATCAGGTATTAATCCGAAGCGCTCAAAACCTCGGACAAGCTGCGGCCGCCGTCCGGTGGGATCAGCGCCAGGACCAGGCGTAAGCACAACGTTCTCTGCACATTGCGAGAGCGCTTGCACAACCCGGTCATCTTCGTCTTTTCCCGAAGGATAAAACCAAAGGGCGGTCTCAAAACGCTTTGCGGCCTGAGCCCCGCCCAGCTTGCTTCTCAGATCACCAGGAGACTTTATCGAAACCGCTTCTCTCTTCGCCTCAGCGAATTGACGTTCAATCTGATCAGAGCCAACGCCCACGATAAGGAACGGGCCGCGCGCGAACTTTCGCGAGATAACGCTCGCGAAATCCATGTTCGGGGAATGGGAAGGCGATGGCAGCACGGCGCACATTATATTGGTTGAAGCGGACCGCAGGCAAATCTACCCTGCCGCGCCCCGCTGCGATACTGCTTCCCGCAATGCTCGATTTCGTTGTTTATCTTCTATACCGTGCAGGACTGGCAATTGCCGCCGCGTTCCCGTTGCGGCTTCTCTTTGCCTTTGGTGAGTTCCTTGGGTTTTGTACGTGGCTCGCTTCCGGAAAATATCGACGTCTGGCGGAGCGTAACGTTGCGATTGCGATTGCCGATGAAAAGACGCCACGGGAAATGCGTCGGCTCGTTCGCCAACATTTCCAGCGACTCGGCGCAAATCTTCTTTGCGGCGCCAAACTCACCGCAATGCCGCCGGAGAAAATCCTCAAGCGAGTGAAGGTTGAAAATATTGAGGCGATGGCCCGGGAGTTTCGCGCCGGCGTCCCGGTCGTTCTCGTTTTGAGTCATCTCGGAATCTGGGAATTATTCGCCCAATTGATGCCGAAGTTCGTCGGCTTCGTGCGCAACGCGAGCGTTTATCAAAAGCTTGGCAACCGCTTCATCGATGCACATGTGCGCCGGACACGTGGCCAAACTGGCTTGGAATTGTTCGATCGCCAGCAGGGATTTCAACCCGTAATCGATCTGCTGCGGTCCGGCGGCGGCGTCGGTGTTTTGTCCGATCAACATGCCGGCGATCACGGACTGTGGACGCCCTTTTTTGGAAAACTGGCTTCCACTTCGCCTTTGCCTGCCTTGCTTGCCAAAAGGACCCGGGCGGCGTTGATCGCCGCCGGCGTTTACACGATCGGCCCGGCACGCTGGCGCCTGGTTTTCACTGAACGCTTCGACCCGCCCAAGGCGGACGCCTCTATTGGGGCCCTCACGTCAGAAATAAATCAGATCATCGAACAGCAGATTCGGGCGGCACCGGAAGATTGGTTTTGGGTGCACAATCGTTGGAAAATACCCCAGCCTAACTTCCTTCTCGCCCAGTATAAACGTGGCGTTTACCTGCCGCCTGGAATTTCGCCTCGGGAGCTAAAGCCATTTC
Source organism: Candidatus Udaeobacter sp. (assembly GCA_036558805.1). Taxonomy (GTDB): domain Bacteria; phylum Verrucomicrobiota; class Verrucomicrobiia; order Chthoniobacterales; family UBA10450; genus Udaeobacter. The sequence continues at coordinate 11,052 of DATBEX010000175.1, read as the reverse complement.
GAATTCTCATTCGCTCAAGCAATTGGCTGGGGGACGCGATGATGAGCGTGCCCGCCGTCCGTGCGATAAAGGCCGGGCGGCCCGATGCGCATGTTACAATCGCAGCTCCGGAAAACATTGCGCCCGTTTGGAAGCTCGTTTCTGAAGTGGACGCCATCATTCCTTTGCCTAGGACTCGGCTCCTTTCAGTTGCGCCATCGCTTAGGCGCGAGGCGTCTTTTGATGTGGCGATTCTTTTTCCAAATTCTCTGCGCGCCGCTTTGGAGTCGTGGTTAGCGGAAATTCCGCGCAGGGTTGGTTATCGCGGCCATTGGCGGCGCTGGCTACTCAACCAAATTGTGCCGGTCGCACGAAAGCCGGGCCCGCCGCTACATCATTGGCTCCGCTTTGTTCGCATCGCTCAGGAGTGCGGTGCTGAGCCGGCTGAAACTCAGCGCCTGCTCTCCAACGTCCAACAATCGAGCTGCCACGAATTGTCGGCGGTCAATCAGCCAACAAAAATCGGCCTTTGCCCAGGCGCCGAATACGGTGCCGCCAAGCGTTGGTTGCCGACACGTTTTGCCGAGGCGGCTAAAAGAATTTCCACACAATCATCAGTAAAATGGGTTTTATTTGGAACGAAGCGCGAGGCTGAAATCGGCGAACAGGTTGCGGCGGCCCTTGGCGATAATTGCGTAAATCGCGTAGGTCAGACTACCCTCGACCAGCTAATCGACGAATTGCGTGAATGCCGTTTATTGCTCACGAATGATACCGGCACGATGCACCTGGCCGCGTTACTCGGCCTTCCAGTCGTTGCCATCTTTGGCTCAACAGAACCCCGTCTCACAGGGCCGCTTGGCAATGGTCACGTCATCTTGCGACACCACGTCGAATGCAGTCCCTGCTTCTTGCGCGAATGCCCGATTGACTTTCGCTGCATGAAGGCGGTCAACGTCCAGGAAGTGGTCGACGCCGTACTTTCGATCTTGAATAAGCCATCAGTTCAATTTCAAATTTGAAATCCGAAGGCTCAAATCTCACACTCGCCGGGTTTGACCTTCGAAACGTCAAACTAGCGTTTTTGCGTGTTACGAAGCAAAAACGCGCGAACCTAAACCAAGTCTGAAAACCCATGGCCGCCCCTCCGCGTATCCGCACGCAAGTACAAGTGATGTTTTTTGACACTGATTGCGGCGGTGTCGTCTCGAACATCGCTTACCTGCGTTTCATCGAAATCGCACGGACACTTCTTACTGAAGAACTCGGTCTTGCTCTAACGGAAATGGCGAAGAAGCACAGGTATCCGGTAGTGGTGCGAACGGAGATTGATTACCGCCGGGCGGCCAAACTCGGAGATCGCCTGGTGATTGAAGGCTGGCTGGCACGAATAGAACGCGTCCGGTTTTGGTGTGAATTCCGGATCATGCGGCCCGTAGATAATGTCCTGATCGCCGAATGCCAGCAGATGCTTGCGCTGATAGAAATGCCCGAGGGGAAACTGCTTCGCTTACCCGCGCGATGGGAAAGATATCGAAACGATGATTCCCAGAAGTCCGAACACAGAATTCCTGACAAGGATCGCACTTGAATGACTGCTGGCACCCGCAGCCTAAGCCTTGAGGAAACTCTGCTTGAGCCACCGGCGCTACCGCCGCCGCCTCTGCGACACGCCTTGTTCGTAATCCTGATTGCCCTGGCAGCCCTGCTGCACGTAGCAACTATCGGATCAGGCGACCTGTACAGCCAGACAGAAGGACAATACGCAGGCGCCGCCCGCGAGATGGTTGAGGCACGTCAGTGGCTTGTGCCTACGAACGATGGCGCCCCACGACTGCAGAAACCACCGTTGCTCTACTGGTTGATCATCATCTCGTACAAGCTCTTCGGTATCAGCGAGGCAACTGCCAGATTGCCGGTTGCCCTTGCGGTTGTCGCCTCGGCTGCGCTGATCTTTCTCATCGGCGAAAGGCTCACCGATTATTGGCGCGGCTTCGTTGCTGGCCTGATTTATCTGAGTTTGTGCGGCACGTTTCTACTTGCGCGCATCGTCATGCCTGAGCCGCTCGTGAGCGCATTCATTGCGGGCGCGATTTTTTGTGCAATCGGTGGTTATCAGCGCCGGCGCAGTCGCCGTGTTTGGTTTGCAGGCGTTTGGATTTGCTCGGCTTTCGCCTGTCTGACCAAAGGCTTGCTGGGCATCGTTTATCCAGCCGCGATTTTTCTTATCCTGTCAATCTTTTATCGCGAAGCGCGAATGCGATTTCGCGGGCTACTGAGATGGGAATATCTTGCGATGTTCACCGTGATTGTCGCGCCATGGCACATTTGGACTGAATGGCATTTCCCTGGGTATTTTCGTTATCAAATCAACTCCGAGTGGCTCGGTCATCTGCAAGGACTTACCGACGAGACGCATGATTTCCTTGGTATGCCCGCCTACCAGTTCCTGATCATGCATTTCGCCTGGTGGTTTCCATGGTCGATAGCCCTTTTACCGGGCGTTATTTTTGCATGGCGCCGTGTGATGCGACCGCGCGAAATCGATTTCACGGACGCACTGCCTCTTTGCTGGATGGGCGTCGTTTTCATCCCGCTGCTGTTCCTGGGACAACGGCAGGATTATTATTCGATGAGCATGTGGAGCGCATTCGCCCTCTGGGCAGCCGTTGCATGGGATCGGACGCCATGGGGATTACGCGCCGCCGGTGTAATTGTTGTTGGCGTTATTGGCGCGGTCAGCTCAGCCACAATATTCTTGCTTGCCGGCGCGGCGCGCGCTGTGGACGGGAACTGGGGTACCATGGACGCGCGATGGACTGCATGGAGAGCTCTGCGCGACATCCCTGTTGGAACATGGCTGGCGTTTCGGCCTCTGGTTGCGATCTTTGGCATCTCGCTCATCGCTCTGTCGCTTGCCTCTCTGTACCTTATTTTCAGACAACGCGGGAGGCTTGCAGCTATTGCCCTCGCCACCTCGATGATTCCGGGCGGGCTCACTATGATGGAAGCCGTCGCGCAAACCGCGCCCTATTTTTCGCTTGCTGATATTGCCAGATTTCTCAATCCGCGAGTCGACGCGGGTGGCGACACGATCTTTGAAGGACCGCTCGACGATGGTAGTAGCCTGATTTTTTACCTGAATCGCAAATTTTTTCTGGTTAATCAAAATCCCCGGAAGGAAACGCCAATTGGAAAACCTCCTGCTGAGATGTTTCTGACCGAAGCCGCAGTTCTGGAAAAATGGAGCCAATCCAAGGCGGTTTTTCTAATTGTCGAGCGAAACCGGGCCGATTATTGGAGGCGAATCCTAACGGCGAGCTTTCACAGCTATCATCAAATCACGTCGTCCGGCACCTACGTCGTGCTCTCTAATCAATTATGAGACGAAACATCCACGGGAGAAATTGATCATCTTCGTTTGAAAAATCTGCGTGACAGTTTAATGTCTCGCCTCATTTTCTCAGGGGAAGGAAATTATGTCGCAGCATCGCAGTCTGAAAGGAGCCAGTACGATCGCCGCCAAGCGCAATGTACTGAAGCGCTTTGAACGCGTTGAGCTTTTGAAAAAGCGCGGTCAATGGAAGGAAGGTCAGAAGGTCGTCGGTCTGCCCAAAACGAAGCCGGATGTTTAGCGACAAGCGTGAGACGTGACTGGTGAGAAGTGACAGGTGCCGCTTTCACCTATTCGTCTCACTTTTCAGCAGTCACATCTCACTCGCTTAAGTGCGCCTCAACCGCTTCCTTGCCGCTGCCGGTCTTGGTTCACGTCGATGTTGCGATGAGTTGATCGCTGCGGGCCGCGTCACCATCAATGGCAAAGTTTGCACAAATTTCGGGACGCAGCCGGGAACGCGCGATCACGTCAAAGTAGATGGCAAACTTGTTCATGCCGTTCTAACTCTTACAATCGTGTTGAACAAACCTGCCGGATTCGTTTCCACTCGAAAGGATCCGCACGCGCGTGACACTGTCTTTGATCTTCTGCCCAAAAAATTTTCCAGACTCTTCAACATAGGACGCCTCGATGCGCAGACTGAAGGTCTTTTGCTTCTCACAAACGATGGCGTTCTGGCGCAACGGCTTACTCACCCTCGTTTCAAGGTCGATAAGGAATATGAGGTCACGCTGGATCGAGCGTGGGATCCCGCGCTCACTCCGAAACTCCTGCGCGGGATTGTTCTCGATGGAGAACGCGCGAAAATCGTACGGCTTCGCTCTCTCTCACCTACCCGTCTTCGCGTTATCTTGCGGCAGGGAATAAATCGGCAGATTCGCCGCATGCTCCAGACCGTCGGATACCAGGTCAAACGTCTCCTCCGCGTTCGAATCGGAAATCTTCGCCTAACCGATTTGCCGTGCGGACATTGGCGGGCGTTGACGAAACGCGAGGTCGAGTCACTGAGCAAAGTGTAAGACTCACAGGCCTTCGTGTTCACATCCGATAGCTGGGAAACCATTGGTCCTTCGGCTACAATTCAAAATGAAGCTCGACGGTTGTAACGCCCTGGTCACGGGCGCTTCTGCTGGAATCGGCCGCGAATTCGCGCGTCAGCTCGCCAGCCGAGCAAGATCCCTCATTCTAGTTGCGCGACGCGAGCAAAAGTTGAACGAACTGCGCGACGAATTGAAGCGACTGTATCCAGACGTAACCATTTACATTCACAAGACCGATCTGGCAGATCTTGCGCAACTCAATGAATTGCTGACATGGCTCGATCGCGAAAACAGTGATGTCGATCTTCTGATCAATAATGCCGGACTCGGCGATAGCGGCGTTTTCGCGACCGGTGATCCAATTCGCAACGAGCAAATGACCCTCCTCAATATCGTCGCCCTTACCACACTCACTCGCCATTTGCTTCCTCGAATGATCGCGAAGCGACGTGGCGGCATTTTAAACGTCAGTTCGTTGGCTGGATTTCTTCCGATTCCTTATTTCGCAGTTTACGCAGCGACGAAAGCTTACGTTACAAGCTTCTCCGAAGCGCTTCGGGCCGAGCTCAGAGACACAGGTGTAAGCGTCTGCACCCTCTGTCCGGGTCCCGTGCACACAGAATTTCAGGAAGTCGCGAAGCGTCCAGGCGCTCGGCCGGACACGGGACCGGAGTTTGTTTTTGTTCCGGTAGAACAAGTTGTGCACGACGCGCTTACTGCGTTGGAAACAGATCGCCCGCTGGTCGTTCCGGGCTTCGCAATGAAATTTGGGATGTTTCTCGTCCGAATAACGCCGATGCCTATCCTGCGCTTCCTGTCGCGGTTCTCACCCGGGCGAGGCTAACTGAGTAGGGGATCGCAATCGATACGCAGCGAATCTTCCTTGGAGCTATGGCGTGCCAGTTAGCTTTCGCACCAGGATTGCACCAACGAGTCGCTGTCCGTTAGAGAAGGAGTCCGGTTCACTATCAATGGTGACTCTCTCAACGCGCGCATTGCCAAATTCGTCTGCAGTTAGCCAGGTGTCAGCATAAAAATTCTCCTGCAGATAGGAGATGCTCCACTGGGTGAAGTACTGGTCAGTATCTGAAACGAAAAAGAGGGCGTTTGGCAGGTAGACCGCAGTTGAAGGCCGAGAATGTTCGACTTCCATCGCAGCGGTCGTTTGCTTTTCGTGCACCCCGCCGTACGGGCCGTACAGCGGAAATAGAAATATGTAGCGCGTGGCTGATGGTCGCTGTGCATAGAATAAGAGTTCCGGCTCAGCACCGAAAATGAATACGGGCGTCTCTGGTGGTGCCACAGTTTCGATTCGCTGCGCAAGCTCTGGCATCTCGGCAAAGAAATTGCCCGGGTAAATCCTCTTCACGGCTTCCGTGGGCGTGTAGGTAACCAGGAACGGCCAAAGCGTTACGGCAGGTAAAACAGAGAGCGATAGACTGAGCGCCGCACGCCGCGCCCACATAGGAACAGTTTTCCACACTGGAATAGCCGCAAGCCATTCGGCTCCGGCGGAAGCAGCCAACGCCAGAGGTGGAAGCAGCTGCTGAAAATAATGCGGAAAGAAATATCCGCTCGCACTCACACCGATGACGCTTGTTATGAGCCAACCTGCCAAAAAGAGAAAGAACTTGCGTCGGCCTGAAATGAAGAGTCCGGTCAAGCCGGCTGCCGCAACGGCCCATACGATCACCTGCGTTCGCGCGAGCGTGGTCACGGCACTCCAGCAGTATTCAACCCGCGCAGATGGTCGGACCCCGCCAACGTACTCCAAATTGTGGACGAAAACGTTGTCGACGAACTCGCGCAAACCGCCGCGCGTCCAAAAATATAAGAGGACGATTCCCAGCACAGCCAGGAAACCCGTTGTCGACCAGGCGATAAATAGACCTGTCCTGCGCCATCGCTTTTCAGTGCCTCCAAAAACTGGATATAGAGCAACCTGAAGGAACCAATTCACAATTGCCACCTGCTTGAACATGCAGGCGATTCCGGTCAATGCGCCCGCGAGCACTATGAACAAGGTAGCGCCTCGGCCTTTTTCGGCTCCGGTAACAAAAGCGATTTGCGACAAGATCAGTGGAGATAACATGAACAGCTCGGTGTTGGCTGCGGTTCCTTGCACTAATGGATCTGAGCTTAGGAACGCAAAGAGCGCTGCCCCCAGCCATGCCCAAAAGGGATTCATGAATCGCAGCCCCAGGAAAAAAAGCGCGCAGACAGATGCGGCTGAAAACAGCAATCCAACAATGTGAATCGAGCGAACAGGCTCGATGGGCAAGTTTAACGCGAATCGGTATACATAAAAAACGCCTGGGGGCTTTTGGTCTACCCAGTCGCGATAAGGCAATTCATTATGCCCAAGCCGCCAGGCGATATAGGCGTACTCGCCTTCATCCCGTTCGAGTGGAATCGGCAGGAGCGGAACTCTTATTCCGGTCACGATTAGGATAAGAGCGGCTATCAGCAAGAATCTCTGGCTGCGACGCCTCATGACCTGATTAATTCGTCGAACTGTTTTCTCCAGAATCCGTTTCTGGTCTCTTGAAAGATTCCTGCCAGCGCTACAATCGCAAACGCGCACCGCCAAACCTGCGGGCACGCAGGCCAGTTCGCGAGCGCGGCGCGAGCGACACGATTTCGCACGCAGGCGACAGACGCGTTATGCAATTCGCTACCCCCGTCGGTTGGGGGCAAACGATCTAACTGGGTTTGAACCGGCTCGGGATCTACGACGATTTGTATTTAACCGAGCAACCGTATGGCTTGGTTTGTGGCGTACTAACGGCTTTGCCGGCCATTGATTGGTCTAACGCCGCTTTCACATAGTTCGTCGAGCTCGGGATATCTGCCGGGTTAGGAGTCGCCTTGCTGTCGATCGCACCTTCGTACGCGATTTTTCCCTCTGGATTGATGATCACCATGTTTGGCGTGTTCTTGGAGCCGTAAGCTCGACCTACTTTCCCCTCAGGATCGAGAAGCAGCGCGGTCTGTTGCGTCTTCCATGAGGCGGCGATTTTCTGGGCTTGATCCGGCGTCAAATTGCCTTCAGTGCCCGGGGCGTTGGAATCGATGGTCAGCCAAACCACGCCCTTGTCTGTATATTCCTTCTGTAATTTTTGCATGTTATCGGTGCCGTAATGCTTCTTCACAAACGGGCATTCCGGGTTGAACCATTCAAGCACGACGTATTTACCCTTGTATTGCGAAAGCGAATGCGACAGGCCTTTCGCGTCCGTGAGCGAAAAATCCGGTGCAGCGCTGCCCACAGGCGGCGGCTCCAACGCAAATACCGCAGTAGCGATTAGTGATGTAAAAAGCGTCAAAGTTATTTTTTTGTTCATAAACGGATTAGAAAACGAAGTTATTAAGCTGGTTCAATTTTTGTAGTTTTAAGACTTTGGCAAGAACGAGAGAGGTTACAACTGCAAGAATGGAGACGACACAAAAGCTTGAATGGTCAACTTCCGCAACCGGACAAGGGAGATCGCCAACTGATTAGCGCGACTCGGACTGACGAGAACCGTCGCTTTGCTCAGCATGATCCGCTTCAGAGATTACAAGGACAGCTGTCTCTTTCAGTTCGCCCGAACGAAATCGGTCGAGCGCAATATTGGCATCTTCCAACGAGAAGGTTTCCGTCTTTGTTTCAACAGGAACACGTGGTGCGATATCCAAGAATTCTTCTCCATCATGCCGGGTCAGGTTTGCCACAGACGTAATGGTGCGTTCTTCCCAAAGCTCGGCATAGGGAAAAGAAGGAATATCGCTCATGTGAATTCCACCACAGACTACGATGCCGCCCTTGGTGAGGGCGCGCAGCGCGGCAGGAACGAGCGGGCCAACCGACGCGAAAATAATTGCAGCATCGAGTTTCTCCGGCGGCGTCTCGTCAGAATCGCCGGCCCACTTTGCGCCGAGGGCTTTGGCGCTTTGCTGCGTCGCGTGGTCGCCGGGTCGCGTAAACGCAAAAAGCTCACGGCCTTCATAAAGGGCAATCTGCGCAATGAGATGCGCCGCGTTACCAAAACCATAAATACCAAGCCGGCGTGCGTTCGCTGTTTTGCGGTAGGTACGGTAACCGATCAGCCCCGCACAAAGCAGTGGCGCAACCTCGACATCATTGTAAGCGTCGGGCAAATGAAAACAGAATCGAGCATCGGCGACGGTGAATTCCGCGTACCCACCGTCAATTGTATAGCCGGTAAAGCGCGCTCGATCGCATAGATTTTCCCGCTCCGATCGACAAAAAACGCATTCGCCATCGGTCCACCCAAGCCAGGGAATACCGACACGGTCGCCCACTTTGAATTTCGAATTCACTTCTTCTCCAATCTCTTCGATACGGCCAACAATTTGGTGGCCAAGTATGAGCGGCAGTTTGGGATCCGGTAGTTCGCCATCGACCACATGAAGATCAGTGCGGCACACCGCGCACGTCGCGATTCGCACAAGCAGTTGTCCCCTGGCCGGTCCTGGTTTCTCCACGTCGCGGAGCTGGAGTGGCTGCCGCGGCTTATCCAAAACCATCGCGCGCATGCTTGAACATTACCATTTACGCTCGCCCATGCTCTTGCTCTTTCGAACCCTTTTAGAGCAAGAGTAAGAAGATCAGTGCACGGTCGCGGGTTCTGGTCGCATTCCTCCCCTTGCCGGTTCGTCTTCGTGATGGGTGTGCGTGCTACGCAGGAATGGCACTCTGTCGAGGACGTGCTCCTGGAACCATTCAAGCCACAGATAGATGACCGGCGTGACAAACAGAGTAATTAATTGGGAGAAAATCAGACCTCCCACGATGACTAACCCCAGCGGCCGGCGCGATGCGGCGTCCTGTCCAAACCCAAGCGCGATGGGGATTGCGCCCATGAGCGCGGCGAGAGTGGTCATCATAATGGGACGAAACCGTTCCATGCTGGCTTCGTGAATTGCGGAGCGCAGGTCCCAGCCTTCGTCGATCCGTTGCAATGCAAAGTCGACAACCATGATGCCGTTCTTCTTCACGATACCTAACAACAGGAACAGACCGATGACGCTGTAAAGCGAGAGCACCGAGTGAAAGAGATACAATGTGGCTAATCCACCCACTACTGCGGGCACGATCGCCGGGAATAAGACCGTGAATGGATGCACATAGCTTTCGTAAAGAATCCCCAGAATCACATACATGACAAAGATCGCGGCGAGCAGCAGCAGGGGCAGAGAACGGAACAGCTGCTGGAACACGAGTGTTTCTCCCTGGAAGATACCCTGGACCGTCGGATAATTGGGATGAATTTGAGCGAACGCGTCTTCAATAAACCTGGTTGCATCGCCGATCGCGACGTTTGGCAGCAAGTTAAAGTTGAATGTAACACTGGTGAACTGGTTTAAGTGGTTGACCGCCTGCGGACCGACAACTTCTTTTGTCGATGTTACAACACGCATTGGGACGAGGTTAGACATGTTACCTGTTGTCGTGGCGATCGTTCCTCCACCCGAACCGCTTGCGCTGAAATTGCCGCTGGTGTTGCTGCGTACCCAGAGGTCGTCCAAGTCGTCAGGGTGCGCCCGTGCCTTGTCTTTGACTTCGAGAATGACCTGGTATTGGTCATCAGGTTTCTTGATGAGATAGACGTAGTTTTGCGAGTAAGCGTTGCGCATCAGACTTTGGATGGCGGAAGTGGAAACGCCGTAGGTTGCGGCGCGTTGCCTGTCAATGTCGATCCTAAGATTTGGCGTGTCGTGGTAGAAATCCGAGCGAATACTGGCAAAGCCTTTGAATTGTTGCAGCTTTTCCATCAGTTGATCGGCGACGGAATAAACGTCCTGCGGCACGATGCCGCTAATCGTGTAGGCGTACTGTCCCTGGGTCTGACTGGTGGCACCTACACTGATTTGCAACACAGGGCTGGGCGTTAAGACAACGGCGATGCCAGGAATGGAACCAAGCGATTTTTGGAGTCGGGCGATGATTTGATCGACGGGCGGACGCTCGCTACGCGGCTTCAGAAAAAGAAATAACAGGCCCTGCGACAATGGGGTACGCGAGGAAAAGCCAGCGAGAGTGAAAAATTGCCCGATAGCCGGATCCTCTTGGAATTTCTTGTTCACCTCCGCCTGATACGCCCGCATCTGGTCGGGTGACGAGCCTTCCTTGGCGATGAACACGCCGCGAATGAAACCGCTGTCGCCGGGTGGCAATAGTGTGAACGGCAGATGAGTGAAGAAGAACCACAGACCAAGAATACAGGCGAGCACGATTGGCAGAGTGAGCCATGCACGATCGAGGAACCAGTCAAGCGCGCGACCGTAGGATGCGATTACACGCTGAATAAAATAACTGGTATGTCGTTCCATCCAGGCGCGTTTGTGCCCGGCTTTGCGCTCACCTAAAATGCGCGCACACATCAGAGGCGTCAGCGTCAACGACACAAGCCCCGACGCAAGGATGGCGACAATGATCGTCACCGAAAACTCGCGGAAGATGCGGCCGAGGAGTCCAGGAATGAAAACCAGTGGAATGAAAACGGCGGCGAGCGAAAGCGTCATCGACAGAATGGTGAAAGAAATTTCACCAGCACTGTTGAATGTAGCCTTTAGAATCGATTCACCGTGCTCGGCACGACGCACTACGTTTTCCAAAAACACAATGGCGTC
>DATBEX010000174.1:0-8632 GCA_036558805.1 Candidatus Udaeobacter sp. | reverse complement strand
ATTCTTCAGTTGCGTCTCGGCGTTAAAAAGCTCGGGGCGCTCATTGGCCAGAGCCACTTCAGCGCGTTGCACATTCAGGTTACTGACAATGCCGGCGCTAAAACTCTGTTGCTGATTCTTGAGTTCTTCGTCGAGCACCCGAACAGAATCCTGGCGCACTCGCACCTTTGCCCGATTAAGCAGAAGTTCGTTAAACGCAATCCGAACATCCATTGCAACGCGACTGGCAATCTCCTGCAATTCATAGTTCTGCTTGTCGACATTCAAACGCGCCATCGACATCTGGCTGGTGACTGCCCCCCCGGTGTAAAGATTCTGTTCGATTTTCAGTGTCACGTTGTAGTCTTCCTGGCGGAGGTTTGTTTCGCTCTGCGTTTGTCGTTTGTCGACCAGGCCGTTTGAGCTTAGCCACGGGAGAAATCCCGAACGGGCTTCAATGACCCCGCCCCGCGCTCCCTGCACTTGTTTTCGGGCAATTAGAATGTCCGGATTGCGTTCCTGAGCGATCGCGACAGCCTGCTCGATGGTGTATGTCGGTCCCGCAAATGCGTTCGAGCAAGGTGACAAAGCAGCGATCAGCATGATGATGGCCGCTAGCTCTAAACGCATGTAATATATCTCCTTACGAGGCCGTTCCTTGCACCAGAATGCCCGTGACTTTTGCCCTTATATCAGTTCTTGCAAGCGAGCGCGACTTCTGACACATTCGGCGCTTAAAATAATCGGAACCGCCCCAGGTGGGCGGGCGCAACTGTCGTCACTGAAGCGGCCTAACTTGTGTCTTGTTCCGAATACTGTAATTCAGGTAGTTTTTCAGCTTTAACAATTTACAAATGAGAAAAATAAGAATCGCCATCGTCGGCATTGGCAATTGCGCCAGCTCTCTTGTCCAGGGAATTAATTTTTATGACGACTCGTCCGTCAACAGCACCGGCATCGGGTTGATGCATCGCCAAATCGGGTCGTACCGGCCCGGCGACATCGAAATAGTCGCCGCTTTTGACATTGACCGGCGTAAGGTAGGACTGGACGTCAGCAAAGCCATCTTCGCCCCTCCCAATTGCACGAAGGTCTTCTCTGAAAAGATCAAGCTTACGGGTGCCATCGTGAAAATGGGCTGTGTTTTAGATGGATACCCGCCCCACATGCGCGACCAGGATCCGCTCCGTACGTTTCTTCCCCTGGAGAAAGAATCCACGCGCGAACAGATCATTGCCGAATTGAAAGACTCTTCCGCGGAACTGATGGTCAATTATCTACCGGTCGGTTCGGAAGAGGCGACCCGTTTTTATGCCGGTTGCGCGCTCGAGGCCGGTCTCGGGTTCGTCAATAACATTCCTGTTTTCATCGCCAGCGATCCAAAGTGGGCCAAGCGATTTGCCGATAAGAATCTGCCGATTATCGGGGATGACATCAAAGCACAAATGGGTGCTACGATCCTCCATCGGGCGTTGGTTGATCTTTTTCGCAAGCGCGGCGTGAAACTGGATCGCACCTATCAACTAAATACCGGCGGTAACACCGATTTCCTAAACATGCTCAATCGCAGCCGCCTGGCTTCGAAGAAGACCTCGAAGACCGAGGCGGTTCAATCTGTGATCGGTGAACGTCTAGCTGACGAAAATATTCACATTTCCCCAAGCGACTACGTGCCCTGGCAACTCGATAATAAGATTGCTTTCATCCGCGTAGAAGGCCGCCTCTTCGGCGATGTGCCAATGGAAATAGACATGAAACTCTCGGTCGAAGACTCGCCAAACTCAGCCGGCGTGGCCATTGACGCCATTCGTTGTTGCAAGCTTGCGCTGGATCGTGGCATCGGCGGCGTGTTGCATTCACCATCCGCCTATTTCTCCAAACATCCGCCAGTTCAAATGACCGACGACGAAGCGTACCGCTGCGTGGAGCAATTCATTCGCGGCGAACGCGAGAGCTGATCGTTGCAACGGGTGCGGCCCGCGGAAGATTGCACAATCGCTCCCATTCTCGCGTGAGCTCATCACGCTCGTAAACAACAAACTCCCCGGTGGCGGTCGAGTAAATTGCGGCGCTGACGAGTGCGCTCGTGAGACTGGAGATCGCCTGCCAGTATGCAGCCAGCTGCGCCCGGTAAAGTTCCCTGAGGGTTTCGATTTTGTCTGCCGTAATCCGGTTCGTTTTCCAATCGAGAATAAGAATTTCGTTCGTTTTCTGACTGAACAATGCAAGGTCGACAATCCCTTCCAGGCATTTTCCGCCATTCCGATGCGGACCGTTGATCTTCCAGAAGAAGGGCATTTCTGTCCGAACCAGGCTGGCGGCGCGCAAATAGCGCGCCATTTCGTCCGACGATTCGATCTGTTTTTGCAAGAGCTGCCACTCCCGCTTCGACCGCGCGATATCTGGCGATGCGGCAACGTCTCGGTCGAAGATGCGTTGCCACTCCGCCGGCCCGGAGCGCCAACAGATTTGCTCGGCGAAATTGTGCCACCAGATTCCATAACGCGTCGCCGGATTATCGATCCGCAGTGGTCGTAGCTCCGGCTCGATCTCGATCCATTCCTCGGTCCTCGGCGTTTCGGCTGTTTCTTCTTTCGGAGCGAACTGGCTCGGGGTGATTGTCTCGATAATGGAAACCGCTCGTTGCCGCGCGAGGTCAACCCAGCCCGTTTCTAATCGAAGCGCGCTTAGGGTGTCAGCATCAGATTCCGGTTCGCGCTCGCGCTGACGTGCAGCAGTCTCGTCGCAACATGCTGGTTCCTCTGGAACTGCGGCAATAATTTTCGCGTTCGGTTCGTTCGCGTCGGCTTGGAGCCATTTAAGTTGCGTGTCGCCGGACACGCCGCGTTTGCCGCGGAAAAAATCGACGTCGAGTGCGAAGACGAGCGTATGACGTGCACGGGTGAGAGCAACGTAAAGCAACCGCTCCATTTCGTGGCGCTGAATCCGCTTCAAATCTTCTTCCAAATCGGCGCGGTCTGCCCGATCGAAGGCAATGAACGGCTGCTCGCCGGGCAACACCATTGGGTAACGAATGTTCCCGCCAAGGCGCGCTTCGCGCGCAAGAAACGGAACGATCACGGCATCCCACTCTGATCCTTTTGCCTTGTGCGCGGTGATCAGTTGAACCGCGTCATTCTCGACCGGCTCGGTCTCGCGAACCGTGTCAAAGTTGCGCCGAAGCGCGAGAGCAAAATCAACCAGTGATTCTTGCCGCGACTCCGCCGCTGCGGCGGCGCTGAGCAACTTATCGAGTTCGTTAAGCGAATCGCCAAATTCTTCGCGGGGTAGTGTGCCTAGCCGTTCACGCAATTGCGTCATTCGTACAATTTCACGTACAGTGCTGAAGAGGGGCTGATGAGGCAGCGTTCGGCGAAGTCGAGTGAGCAGATTCAATGCGTCAACGACTACGCCGCGACCGGCGGTCTTGCGTTCGATCTGAAATTCATATCCATCCCCTTGAGCAAATCGCGCCAGTTCGTCATCCGAGATTCCGAATACCTCGCGCAGAACGCCGACGATTTCGTAGCCCGCATTCGGATCGACCATGATGGCGAGCAGCGCGGTCAGCCAGGCGTAAGCTGGACGTTCAGCTTGTCGATCGCTTTCCGACTGGACCTCGACGGGAATTTGTTGCTCGAGCAGGGCGGCGCGCACGGAGCGCAACCAGGCCTTGCGCGGACAGAGGATCGCGACTTCGCGCCAGCATCTTGCGCGCAATCTCTGCAGCCCCGTCTGGCGCAGCCACTGCGCCAGACGTTCAGCTTCAATCCGCGCGCGTTGGGTTTCAGGCAATGAAAGATCGACATCAGCGCCGAGCTCGAAGCGGATCACTTGCCCTGGCAAAATTTCGGGACGCGGATTCATGTCAACGAATTCAACCTGGCCCTCGGTGTTATTGAGAATTTCTCTGAATGTATCGTTAACGAAATGAAGCTGCGCTCGATCCAGCCGAAACGTGACCGAAAACTTCAGCTCTTCGGCTGCACCGGTTTCAATAAGCGCGTGATGAAGTCGTCGGTAATGCGCGAGATCCGACGGATCCCTGTAGATCGATTGTTGAAAATCGCCGACCATCGAGAAATGGCCGGATCGCGGCGGCGATTGTCGGTTTCGCAACCACTCATCGCACGCTTCAACGGGACGTGCGACCTCGATGAGCACAAGAAACTGCTGCGGGTCGGTGTCCTGCGCTTCGTCGAGGAGGACACGATAATTCCTTTCGCGAATTCGTTGCGTGAGGTGCGGCCGCTGCAACAACTCTACTGCGAGCGAGACTTGATCGCGATAAGTAACCGCGCCGCGAGCGAGACGGAACTCGCGGTAATCCCGCTGCACCTCTGCCGCGACGCGCGACGCACATGCGCTTGCCCATTCTCGCAAAGGCCGAAACGCTTCGCGCCAGCGCGCGGTAAATTCTTTCGCAGTAGTTGCGCATAGTGGCCAGGGCGCGAACTTGTCAGTGTTGCGCCATCGGTGCAGCCAGTCCCGTAATTGCGCTTTTGCTTTCGGAATATTTTTCGCCTGTGCGCTTTCAAAGGCAGCTTCAACTTTACCGAAATCACATTCCGGACAGCGTCGGAGAGACGCGGGCGCGGTGAAATCGTGATCCTGCCTGCGCGCCAGATCCATCAGCTGCCGTGCCTGCATCAATCGCAGGAGAAGACGCTGGTTCTCGGTCCCTAACGAGCGCCCAATCTCCGTCTGTTGTTGGATAAACTCGTTCCACAAATCGTCATCGTCTGTGATCGTTTCGAGCTGCGCTGGCAGTCCGAGATGGTGTCCGTGCGTTGTCAGGAGCTTCATGCAAAACGCGTGGATCGTTCCAAAAAACGCGCGACCGAACGCTTCCACTGTTTCGAGCGGAAGGCCGGCTTCGAGAATCCGTTGCCGTGTGCGCTGCTGCATTTCATCAGCGGCGCGGTTCGTGTAAGTAACAACCACAAGTTGCGGCAGCCATTCGAGCGCACGTTGTCGATTTTTCGCAATCTCAACAATGCGATCGGTAATCGAGCGCGTTTTTCCCGAGCCGGCGGAAGCGATTACTGAGAAGTTGCGATCTAATTCGTGCGCAAATCGATTCCGGGCGATTTCGTCGGCAATGGACGTCATTGCGCTTCCTCCTCATCTTCAACTGAAAAAGGGTGATGTGTCAGCGCCCACTTCTCGTCGAGTAAATCGGGGTCAATTGGCAGCGTCGCGAGCGGATATTTCCGCACGTATCCGAAATCGGCATGGACTGGGCCAAGCATGCCGAAGACGCCGGTCTCCTGCATCCGGTGCAGCTCCATCCAGAAATCCTTTTGGGCGAGCACATCAGACAAATGAAACTGCGGCTCGAACTCTTCCGCCGGGGAAAGCAATGTCAATCGTACGTCCTTGCCACCCAAGGCGTGAACGGCAAGAGCGTAGAGTGCCAGCTGAACGCCGCGACCTTCAATTAATTGCCGACGGAATTTTCGTTCGGTGGTGTCCTTGCGGCGCAGGTCTTTCAAACGAAAACCACGTTGTCGGCCGGTCTTGTAATCGACAACCCAGAGATCACTAAAGCCAATTTTCGCCTGCTTAGACTTGTGCCGGGCAAGAATTAAATCGATCCGGCCGCGAACGCGCAGTGTCTCGTTTTTGCCTATGGCAATCAAACTCGGTTCATCGAGCGGCCATTCGACCGCCATCTCGGACCAGTCCCGCAGATCAGATATTTTCGCTGCAAGGCAATCCGCAATGTAAAGCGCGTTGCTCCAACCAGAGCGCCACCAGTCAGCCAGAGCTTTGCTGCGATCGGCGCAAAGTTTACCTACCTGTTCGCGAAATCTTCGCGCGTGAGCCTCGACTCGCTGGCGGAGCGCGTCCGCCTGATTGACATCGACAAATCTTCGTTGGTCGCCGTTGGGAACGCTATCAGCGAGCCAGCGGTGGACCCATTGTCCCGTAGCAACAGCCCACGCGTCACTGTTGTCATCGTGGGATTCCACGCCGAGAAAAATCTCCATCCAAACGATGCCCGGCCAGCGCAACGCTTGTTCCCATTGCGTAACTCGCAGGCTGATCTGACGCTCAGGCGGATTTCGAAAGGCGAATTCATATTCACCCGCAGCTCGCAGTTGCCGGCGTTGATCGAAGGCGTATCGCGTCCGGCCGACGCTGATCGAATCAACCTTTTGAGCATCGACTGGCGACCAATCCTTCAACCAGCCTCGCGTTTGCCGTTCGAGAGTTTGCAACGTCCATTGTGAAATGCCATGTCCACGCGCATTGAAATAAAGCCACGAAAAGAATTCGCTCGGGTTTGCAATTCTGCTCGGAGTCGCTTCGGAATAAAGGTTTGCACTGGCGCCGATCGCGCTGCTGACAGATTCAACCAGGTTCAGGAGCTGTCGGTGACGAAGCTGGCGTTGCTCATTGGGCCCAAGAAGAAGGGTTTTGCCTTCGCACACGCTCCAATGGCCTTCACCCTGCCGCCCCCGCTTCGAAGCGCGCTGGTTCAATGTTCTGTTCTGGCGATTCAGCTCAACGACTCGCTCGTCGCGCACAAACGCGAGCTCCCCGTCCGACGTTGGCAAGACCTCATCGTTTAACCCCGCAAAGATCAGATGCGACCATGGCTGTCCCTCGGCGTCCACGCAGCTGAGCAGGTGCACGCGAGCATAGGGGTGCGCCCCGAAATCGTCGCGCTGGAACGATGGCGCGCCCAAAAGCTCGCGCAGCCACCGCAGGTAGGAGCTTCTCGAAACTTTGCTTGATAACCGCTCGCTCCAGTTGCGACTGAGCCGCTCGACTTCGTGCCATCGTTCTTTCCAATCGAGCCGCAAAAAAATTGTCCGAGTCTGCGAAAGAAATTCGACGAAGCCCGCGGTTTCCGGCAGGAACTGGATTTTCTTCAAGCCCCTCGCAACCACGGCGCCATGCCGCAACTCGAGGCTGCTGGCACAGTAGTCGCTCAGCAACTCGATATCATCGATGAGAATCGCGTCATACGCGCGCCTCAAGGTGCGTTCGACCTGCGACAGCGACGTCTTCTCGAAAATCTCAGCGGTCGTGGCGCGCAGAAACCGAAACAACAGTTTCAGGCGTGGCGCTTCTTGCAATTCCAACCACGCGCGCCAGGCATGGTCGTCGAACGCGCTCGGCGCGAGATGCGCGATGCCGTCGTTGTGCGCGATTTTGGTCGAGTGTAGAAACGTCGCCACTAATCGTGGGAGCGCGCCCGGCCTTGAAAATACAATACCGAGGCGTTCGCACTGCGGGTCGGCGAGGAATTTTGCAGCCAGCGCAACGATCGCTTTTGCCTGCCGCGTTGTATCGCGGCCAACCACAAAGTGAATATTCGATGGCGGAACAGGATGATATTCCGCGAAAGATGACTCTGATTTTTCGAACGGTGGAACAATTTCGACCGAACCGAAGGTTTCCTCCCATGTTCCGACCCAGGTCTCATCGAGATCGCGGGCTTCATCGCGAGGATCATTCAACACAATCGTGGAGTCAGCTGACGACACGGTCGCGGCTCGAAGCAGGGGCCAGAGCGGCCAATGTGCCGCGTCGAATCCGAACATCAGCAATTTGCTAAAAACAGGTGGCGATTCCAAAGCGAATCGGGCTGCGTCGCGATCGGCGTCGCAGACAAAAGTGAAGCTGGACGCGCATACTTGCTTCTCGAATTTCGCAGCGATTGCATGCAACGGCGGCGCATCAATTTCCTGAAAACTCCAGCCCGCGGCGCGGATTTGATCAAGTGCGCCCAAAAAATGATCTGGATCGCGTGCGATCGATTTTGCAACAAGAGCAGCTTCGTCATTCCCGTTCTCACTCGCGAGTTCCTCGGCTGCGATCGCAAGAAAAAGTCGAAGGTGCTCTCGCAGCGGAACGTTGAGGTCACGGCCGCGAAGCAGGAGTTCGCGCAGTTGCGGACTGGAAAGAAATTTCACCCCGAGCAGATTTCTGCCTTCCTCGAGCAGCCGGCTGCGAACGAAATAAGCCTGACTGCGTGACGCGGTTACGACCACGATCGGTCGTTCCTCTCGCAAACCGTCAGTGGCGATGTTCTCGAACCAGGGCCGAACGATCTGCTCCCATGTCGCTTCCGGCGAAGGAGAGAGGAGAAGGGAAACTCGCCGGGTAGGAACTTCTTGACTCGGGGTCTGGGGCATACATCCCATTTGTCCCATGCAGCGAAACTATCGCAAGGTGCGTTTATCGCCCATCCGGTTTGTGAAACCATCGCGATCTAATTTTTCAAGAAATGGAACCATGATTCGCCGCGAACTCTCGAGCGCCTGTCGTAGTTGGCTCACTGTGGCTGGCCCGTTTTTAGAAATGAAACCTGCCACTGTTTTTTTCATGCGTTCAAAGTCCTCGCGCAACAGCACGACGTCCTGGGAGATTTCGACGACTTTTCCGCTCGCTATCAAAAACTTGAGCACTCGTTGTGCTTCCATGTCCCGCTCGAGGTCTCTGCGCGGTGGCGGATCGAACGGTTTCCTCGATAAGTCCTCGTGGATCTTCGCCGCAATAGGTTGCAGCTTCGCCGGCAATGCTGGCTGGTGTGAACGGCGCGTAATCGTTGATTCTTTCCGGGCGAAATCGTCCGAACACATGTCCGCAACGAGCGCTTCGAAAACATCTGTTGATTTGTTGCGTAGCATAGTGCGCA
>DATBEX010000173.1:0-9635 GCA_036558805.1 Candidatus Udaeobacter sp. | reverse complement strand
CGAGGGCCCCTATTTTCAGCGGCAGGCCGAACCCACGCTGCCGCCCGGCCGCGATATCGGCGATTTTCGGGAATTCGTTCTTGGGCAGGATGCCAGTTTTGCCTGGCGGCATTTGCAAGTGTGGGCTGAGGTTTATGAGGCACGCTTTGAAGTGCCGACGGTGGGCAATGCCGATACACTGGCTTACTACATCGAAGTGAAATACAAATTTACGCCGCAGTTCTTCGGCGCAATTCGCTGGAACCAGGAACTCTTCACGACGATCGACGACGGCGATGGCCATAACGTTCACTGGAGCCCGGATGTCGAACGGATTGACTTGGCCGCAGGTTACCGCTTTACATCACATATCCAATTGAAGCTTCAATATAGCTTTCAACATGAAACCACCGCCCCAGGAAATGACAATCACTTGGTCGCAGCGCAACTCACCATACGGTTTTAAGCCGGTTTTTGCCTTGGAAACCTATGCATATCCTGGTAGTTGAAGATGACACAGCCTTAGCGCGGCAAATCGCAGCAGCGCTTACTGAAGCCGGCCACGATCCAATCGTGGTGCACGAGGGTGAAAACGCTTTGGAAAAAATGAAGGCAACGCCCTTCGATTTGGTTGTGTTGGATGTTATTTTGCCTGGGATGGACGGATTTGACGTCCTGCAGCATCTGCGTTCACAACACCTCGCCGGTCGCGTGTTGATGTTGACCGCCCGAGGCGAAGTGAGGGACCGCGTCACCGGGCTAAAACTCGGCGCCGACGATTACTTGCCAAAGCCATTTGCCATGGGGGAATTGGTGGCGCGCGTAAATGCGCTGGGAAGACGCTACCCGGAAGAACCAACACTTAAGCTGCGTGTTGGTAATTTGACCCTCGATCTGGCAAATCAGGAGGTGCATCGAGGCTCGCATCGCATTCATCTGTCTGCACGCGAGCTGACGCTGCTAAAGGTGCTCATGCGGGAACCAGGCCGCGTGTTCACACGTACTGAGTTATGCGAGCGGGTATGGGAACATCCGCACGAATATGACACCAAGTTGGTGGAGGTTTTCATCGGGAGACTTCGAAGAAAGATTAGCAATCCTCCATTGATCCATACAATACGCCACGTCGGTTACACGATTCGCGAATCATCATAAATTCCGGCTTCGTTTCGAAGATCGACGGAGCCTGTTTAAAGTCTGCAAGTCCTAATCACTAAGGACCTGCTCTGACCATTCCTGGAGTAACAATCGTGTTACTTTTCCAGTATCGCCTGCGAGCGACACATTGTTGGAATATTCGCGTTGAAATCTTGATGCCATGAAAATCTCTTCGTTCCGTATTCTCGCTGTGGTGATGTCTGTCGTTCTGGTTCCAACCTTCCAGCCGCATCTGGCAAGCGGCACTACAGTAAACGTAATGGTCGGCAATGGCGGATTCTTCTTCACGCCATCATCAGTAACGATTCATCCAGGCGACACAGTGCGGTGGACATGGAGCTCAACCGGTCACAGCACTACGTCCGGCGCCCCGGGCCAGCCCAGTGGCGTTTGGGATTCTGGAATCCTTAACCAGGGAGCTATGTTCATGCACACGTTCAATACTGCCGGGTCCTTTGCGTATTACTGCACTCCGCATGGAGCGTGCTGCAACATGAGAGGTATGGTCATCGTATCGAACGGAATGCCCACACCGACACCAAGCCCTACTCCCCCGCCGTCCAGCGTAGGTACGGCCACGGTCGCTGACTTTAACAACGACGGGCATCCGGACTACGTCCTTTACAACGCTGGCACGCGCCAAACAGCCATGTGGTTTCTAAACAATAATGTTTTCGTTAGTGGCGTGTTGGCACCGACTCTTGCACTGGGTTGGGGCTTGAGAGGTTCGGCGGATTTCAATGGCGACAGCCACTCGGATTATGGCTTGTTTAACTCAACCAGTCGCCAAACGGCAATCTGGTACCTATCAGGAGCTACATTCATCGGTGGCGTTTTGGGACCAACTCCTCCCGGTGGCTGGTCGTTAATGGCCATCGCTGACTTTAATGCCAACGGAAAGCCAGACTATGTGCTGTACAATGCCGTAACCCGGCAAACAGCAATTTGGTACCTAAACAATAACATTTTCGTCAGCGCGGCCTTTGGCCCCACTCTTGCCACCGGTTGGGGGTTAAGAGGCGTCGCCGATTTCAATGGTGATGGCCATCCGGACTATGCCTTGTTCAACTCCGCGACCCGCCAGACAGCTATCTGGTATTTATCAGGATCAACATTCATTGGCGGCGTTTTGGGGCCGACCCTGCCCGCTGGCTGGACGTTGGTAGCCACCAAAGACTTTAACGGCAATGGAAAGCCAGACTATGTACTTTACAATGCTGGAACCCGGCAAACAGCAATTTGGTATCTGAACAATAACGTTTTCGTTAGCGCCGCGCTCGGCCCCACTCTTCCAGCCGGCTGGAGCTTGGTCGGGCCGTGAGCGAAGTTCGCTTCTGTCCATGCTCCGATCTCCGTCGCCCTTTTTCGCATCGGTGCGGTGGGATCGCTGATTTTTCTGCTCGCATGAAAGTGTTCGGTATTCTCATAGCCTTGGCTGCCTCAATGCTCATCACGGTCAGGGGAGAGCAATCGGGCTCAGCTGATAAATGGGTAGCGCCGGCGGCAGAAGCGGGGAAGAAAAATCCTGTTGCCGTAAATGAATCTTCACTCGCAGCCGGGCAAAGAGTCTACCTCAAACGTTGCGTGGCATGTCATGGCAAGACAGGAAACGGTGATGGCCCCGACGCAGCGGATCTCGGAATTCATCCGGCCAAACTTTCCGATCCGGTAATACGGTCAGAAACAGACGGCGCGCTCTTCTGGAAAGTCACTGTCGGCAAGAAACCTATGCCTAATTATGGCACTCGGCTTTCGCCCACTGACCGCTGGAATGTGATCAACTACCTTCGATCGCTCGCCAGAAAGTAACTCTAACATGAAGCCGGTTAAACAGGTTTACTTGTTTGCGATAATTCAAAGCGCCCTTCTAACAACGATGCCTGCAAGTCTTCACGCGGAGGACGTGACTCCGGACGGATACGTAACAAGAAAAGAATACGAGGAGCTTAAAGCCCAACTGTTGTCCATGAAAAAAGAGTTGGACGCAATAAAGGCAGAGAAAGGACAAGCTCCGCCGAAACAAAACAGGACCGAAGATCGGGCCGTAGCGGATGTGCAGAAGCAAGTCACGCCAGCGGCGGCGCCGGAGGTCACGCTCCCGGCCGTGCAACCTGAAGGACTGCTTGGAACGACCAAATTCTTACTTGCGGGTTGGGCTGACGGGATGTTTGAGGCGCGCAACGGCCAGGTGTCCACGTTTTCGGCTTCTTTTGACCCTATCTTCCTCTGGGAATTGACACCGAAAATCTTATTCGACGGCCGACTTGAAATCGATCCCAGCGGCGGCGGCACCAATGTGAATCTTGTAAATGCCCAGATATCGTATCTTCTCAATGACTAC
Organism: Candidatus Udaeobacter sp.; assembly: GCA_036558805.1. Taxonomy (GTDB): domain Bacteria; phylum Verrucomicrobiota; class Verrucomicrobiia; order Chthoniobacterales; family UBA10450; genus Udaeobacter. The sequence continues at coordinate 6,157 of DATBEX010000173.1, read as the reverse complement.
ATCGCCGTCGGCGTCGGAGAATTCTTCAGTCCCAGTAACGTTTTCGTCGAACGGTTCGAGCCGCAATGGATTAACAAGTTACCTGACCGCCCTCTGGCAGTTTACCACGGAATCCTGCCAAATATTTCTGTCGGGGCCCAGGTGCGAGGAGGATTTCCAATTGGTCCGACCCGCGCAAACTATGCTTTCTATGTCTCCAATGGTCCCGTGCTCAACACCTTCGATGCCGGCACGGCTGGCACTCTCGATTTCAATAGCTACACAGATAATAACGACAACAAGGCGGTCGGTGGCAGAGTTGGTTTTCTCCCGATTCCCGGGGTCGAGTTCGGCTATGGCTTTGAAACGTCGAAACCAGGCTTTCAAGGAACGAGTTTTTCTCGCGTTCAAGCGTTGGTTCAATCTGTTGATCTGCAGGTGACTCGCGATTCTGACCTGTTCAAAGGCCGCTTCAATCTGTTCGCTCAGTACGCATGGAGTCACGTGGGTCACGCAGTCTATGATCCCGATGGTTCACTTGGATTCGGCCCGCTCCCACTGACAGCCAAACAAGATGGCGGTTACGCCGAGGTCGCGTATCGCCCTACTAAACTGGATGTCGATTTTCTCAGGAATCTCGAAATGATTTTCCGGTGGGATCATCTGAGTCGCGACCCCAGCGGACTCGGTGAGCCAGAGGAGACCCGATGGACGCTCGGCATCAATTACTGGCTAAGTCCAAGCACTGTGCTCAAAGCGGCTTATGAATGGGATCAGCCGAACGGCGAAGCCAATAGGAACGCCTTGCTTATTCAGACGGCTATGGGCTTCTAGGTGACAGACTAAAATGATAACAACACCGATCCGCAGAATCGTCGTTGCTCGGATCCTACTTCTCATCAGCATGACTTGGAACCTGTTGGCGCAACCGAACGAAAACCGGAAGTCGGATAAAAACTCGAGCAGTGTTGTCTCGAACGATTCTTACATGGGCCTCACCGGCGAAGAGCTTTGGTCTAATAATTGTATGCGCTGCCACAATATTCGGCCGCCTACCATGTACAGTAACGCGCAATGGGACGTGATCGTTCATCACATGCGTCTCCGCGCCAACATTACCGGCCAGGAGCAGCGTGCCATCGTCGAGTTCTTAAAGTCTGCAAGGTAAAGGTGTTTAGCTCCGGGCGACCAAGATCAATTTAGAAAAGAGCTACACGAGTTAGCGCGCATTGAGCATGATCGTGGACCTAGGCAAACCTGAGTACGTACACGTCTTGCTAAATCCATTTCCTGTTTACGGACTGGCTGTGGCAACGCTGGCTCTGATGATCGCGCTTTTGTTGAAAATCCGAGCCGTTCGCGTAACCGCACTTGCACTTGTGATGCTAAGTGCTGCGTCAGCCTGGCCAGTTTATTATTACGGTGAAGCGGGGTACGATCGTGTGAAAACAATGGTTGATGACGCCGGAGATAAATGGCTCGAGGAGCACATGCGGCGAGGTGAACAGTTGATCTATGTCTTTTACCTGCTTGCCGCGCTATCTGCCACGGCAATTGCCTCAGATTTTTCCTCACCAAGGGCGACCGTTCCCATTGCCATCGCAACGTTAGTTCTAGCCTTGGTCAGTCTCGGAGTCGGCGGCTACATCGCCTATGCTGGCGGTCGTGTTCGACACAAAGAATTTCGGTTCCAGGCACTGCCTGGCCTCCTTCAAGCTGGGGGTGGCTTTTTCACGGCTGGAATCGCCGATGAAGAACACGGACGATTTGGCATAATCACCGAAGATTAAGATTGCGCTCATAGCACTCTACGGGCGCAAACCTGAGCCGACGCTGCTTATCCGGACCGACGGTTTGGCAAGAGACACGGGTTTGCGCCCGCCACCTTGGCGAGTACCTGGGAAATTCGCATTGACACCTCAGGCCGATTTCCCCCAAACTCGGCATCGCCAAAGCGGATCTGAACCCAGGCGGAGGACTCCCCTCGCCGGCCGGTTCTTCGTCTCGTCCGGACCCGCAAGTCAAGAAATCAAAACCAGGCGAGTACAGAAAGAAGAACGATGAATACAACGAATCAACTCAACAAAGCGGCCATCTTACCATTCGTGATTGCGTTGTCTTTGACCACCGCTGTGGCGTCAACGACGGACGTCATCTTTAGCTGTGAAGAGGATGAAGGCGAATACGCCGATACCGATTTGGAGACTGACCCAGCAGGTAACATTTATGGCACCACCGTCCTCGGCGGCGATTTTGGAAGTGGCACAGTTTTTCAGCTCAGTCCTACACCTACTGGCTGGGTGCACACCGTGCTATACAGCTTCACAGGCGGCGCCGATGGCGGCGAACCGTACAAGGGAGTCACACTCGATAAGGCAGGTAACCTATACGGCTCCGCCGTCACGGGTGGCTCAGGCAACTGTGAGGGCGGATGCGGTGTTGTTTACAAGCTAAGTAACAACGGAGGCACTTGGACTCAGACAGTGATCCATGCGTTCACCGGCGGAGATGATGGCTCTGGGCCTGGCGCAAGAGTGACAGTGGACGGCGCTGGAAATATTTATGGAATGGCCCCGACCGGCGGCGCGTACGGCTTGGGTACGATCTACAAAATTCAGCCAGCGTTATCCGGTGCGTCGACCTTTGGCGTTCTTCATGCGTTTACGGGCGGTATCGACGGCGCGAGCGGTTCGGCCGGAAGGATGATCTTGCGCGGCGGACGCCTCTACGGCGCTGTCACGGCTGGAGGGCGTTACGGAAGCGGACTGGTTTTCCAGCTTGACGCGGATGGATTTGGAGAGAGGGACCTCCAGGCGATTTACTCATTCAGAGGTCAACCGGACGGTAGTTTTCCTTATGGCGCGCTATTTATCGACCGATCGAGTCGGATTTACGGAACGACTTATTATGGCGGAGCTAATGGCATCGGTGCGGTCTACAAGCTGTCTCCAGCATCTGCTCCACGACGCTTCGGCGAATGGCCAGAAGAAGTGATTTACAGCTTTCAGGCAGGGACGGACGGCAATAGTCCCATTAGCAATCTTGTTTCTGATACAGCTGGCAATCTGTATGGAACCACCAGTGAAGGCGGCTCGGGCAGTGGCGTGATTTTCAAACTGAGTCCCGTTGGCGGTGGAAAATGGACCGAGACTGTCGTCCATTCTTTCGTAGGCCCTCCGGATGGCGCCTTTGCCTACAATGGGATGGTTGTCGACGCGCTCGGAAACTTTTACGGTGCGACAGTCCACGGAGGCAGCGAGGACGATGGGTGCGTCTACAAGTTCACACCTTGAGCACGTCGAGGCCGAGATGCTTGTTGCCTGACAAAACGCCCGTCCTCTAGCGCTCCGTCAGGTTGGCTCTCAAAGAACTCGTTGAGCAACATCCAGTTCACTGCTGCTTGTCTTCACACAATTTTTGGAAACTGGGATCGGCGCGCAACGGGTCCCAGATTGGATCGAGCCTAAGAAGAGCTGGCGTGATTGGCGTCGGGCTGTAAAGCCAGCCACCATACGGGATTTGTAACAGCCGTGTAAGAATTGAGATCGCGCGGCTGTTGTCACCGATGATCATCTCAACCAAGGCGAGGTTCTCTTCGAATCCAGGTCCGGACAATTGATCTTTGCTACTTGGCACAAGCGTCATCGCACGTTGAGCTTCGTTGAGGGCTCGCTCCTTCTCGCCGAGAATGGCGTAGGCCACGGCCAGCGCTGCCGCAACGAACGCGTTGTCCGGTTGCTCCTTACTAAGTGGTTCAAGCGTATTGCGCGCCTCTTCAGCGGCAGATTTTGCTTGAACGTTGTCGCCGGCGACGCGCTCAACCAATGCTAGCCCCATCTGCTTGGTGCCCTTTTCAATCCCAAGAGAAAACTGGAGTCGAGCGTGTCTGGCTAGTACCAACTGGGTGGCCTCGGGGTAATTTCGTTCAAGTCTTAATTGAGTCAGTTTAGTTCGAACGGCTGGGTCCGAATTCGTTTTTGCGTTTACACCGACCAGCAACTTAGCGGCCTCCTGGAGGTTACCTTCGGCCTGGTACATGCTGGCTTTTGACGCCATCAGGTAGAACTCATTAGGGAGAACGTCGAGTGCCCTGTCGTAGAGCTTTATGGCTGTCGGGAACTGTCGAAGCGCGGCGTACGTAAATGCCACTTCAGTCAGCAACGCAGTATTCCGGGGATCGAGGGCGAGGCCTCGTTCCCAATAGGTAACACTCTCGGTCCAATGCCCCTCGCGTCGCGCGATTGCCGCAAGAGCATACGAGACTCCGCTGTTACCTGGCAACATTTTGCTGACGCGCCCGAAGGTAGCTTTGGCCATCTCATAATCGTGCAGCACCCAGTACTGATAATAACCCAGGAATAGAACGGTTTCGGGTGAGTTCGGCTGCAGTTTTTGCGCCTGCTCTAAAGCTTCTTTGGCCGCATCGCGCCGAGCAGCAGTTGTGTCGCCACGGTTAAAGTAGAGAAGCGCGTGCGCACCAGAAAGTCGCGCCCAGGCAAGCGCAAAATTGGGATCAAGACGCACTGCCAGGTCGTAATAATCGATGGCTTTGTATAAGGCATCGCTCGAATAATTGCCACGCGACTCAAAAGCCAGGCCGCGCAAATAAGCATCGTACGCTTCCGGATTGTTGGTGGGGTTGGCAGCTAACGCTTGCTCTTCACCACCAGTCAACGTCGCCTGCAACGACTCCGCTATTCCCTTCGCGATCTCGCTTTCGACAGCAAAGATGTCACTCAACTTTCTATCGTATGTATCGGCCCAAAGCTGAGAGCCGGTTTGCGCGTTAACCAGGTGAACATTGACCCTCACCTGGTTGGCCGCTTTCTGGACGCTACCTTCGAGGATGTTCGCTACACCAAGCTGCTTCGCGATCTCAGCAAGATTGCCCGGTTCGCTCTGATACTGCTGTGTCGAAGCGCGCGAAATCACTTTCAAATCCCCAATCCTGGCCAGGCGCGTCAAAACTTCCTGCTGGATGCCGTCAGCGAAATAAGCGTTCTCTGGATCGCTGCTCAAATTTTGAAAGGGCAGAACCGCGACTGATTTGTCGACCTCATGCCAGATGGACCCTCGCAAAAGAAAGAATCCGGCGGCAGCGGACACAACGACAGCGGTGGCGATAAGAAAAATCAGATTTCGTCGCCGATGAGTTCCTGTTGTGGGTGTTATCTGAATTCCGTGTTCGGTAATGTCGTATGCCCAGGCGAGTATGAGCGAGATCGGAAAACCGATTAATAAAAGCACAATCACGAGTCGCAAACTCCAATTCGGCAATTCCCATGCAGGAAACGTCGCCGAGGCCATTTGAATCAAGAATCCCGCGGCCACTATGTAGGCAGCGGCGACGCGATAAACCTTTCGGCGCTGCAACTCCTCGAAGAACCCGCTCATGATCTAGATAACTTGAGCATAGCCTGACCCTGCGCGTTCGCAGCCAAATATGTGTTCGAGCCTCGACTCAAAAATTCTTCCTCGGCTGTTCTACTTTGCGATGCTCTCTGAGGAACTTTTGAGCAGAAGCGTGTTTATCATGTGACAGCGAACGTTGTAGATTTGCCCGGTCAAATCAGGGACCACTAGACCGCTGTTCACTTCCGCCACGTCTTAAACTCAAACCAAATTGCAGGGGCGCTCAGCTGTCGGATTTGTGTCCCAAAGGTCGCAGGTTTCCTGGCAAAGTGATCCCATCGCACTCTGTCGGAACATTTACCCGATAGTCGGGATATCTTACGGTATCTCGTCTTCTACATAATAGATTTTGCAGATGCATCATTCTGGTAACGTTTTAGTTACCATATACTTATATCTGTTTTTGGCCAGCCTTTCGAATGTGGTACAGGTTCTGCTTCGCCATCGTAGGGGCTGTATGGGACGGCAAAGATTTTAAGGAGAAACTAAACACACTGATGGCGGCTCACATGGTATTGGTCATCGTTGGCACATTGATTATGGGTGCGATCACCGGGTTCGTCTTTTCGAACGAAGGCGCGCTCTTTTGGGGACTTGCCGGACAAATCCTGCACGGATTGCTGACTATTGTGTGTTTCGCACTGGTTGGAGTGGCCTTCTGGCGTTTCGGCTGGAAGGTCGGCACGTTTGATCTCGTTCTTCTTTTCATCGCAGGCAATATCGCTCTGTTTCTACAGCAACTTGAAAAGCAGTAGGAATCTCCAGG
>DATBEX010000172.1:0-5429 GCA_036558805.1 Candidatus Udaeobacter sp. | reverse complement strand
ATCGGCGACTTTTTCATTCATCATGTCGCAAACAAGACGCTGCGCTGCATGAAGTCATACGTCGAAGCAAACACAGAAAAGATCACCGCATGAATCGAAGACGCGCTGTCATCACTGGAATTGGGCCAATCACCTGCATCGGACATGGACGCGAGAGTTTTTGGAACGGAATTCTGACCGAAAGAAGTGGTATCAAAAGCTTCGATTCCGGTGTCTTCCGCGTGCGCGCAGCCGGCGAGATTAGTGATTGGGACCCTGAACAGTTCTTTTCACCGCAGCGTTTGAAACGACTGGACCGTTACGCGCAGTTCGCCGTCGTATCAGCAAAGCTCGCGCTCGATGATGCGCACCTTGAGTATTCCCGGGAAAAACCACAGGACCGGATAGGTGTCAGTTTCGGCACGGCACTTGGCGGCGTTTGCAAGGCCGAAGAACAATATCTCAGGTATCTAAAAAAGGGCGCACGTGGAGTTCAGCCAACGCTGGCGGTTCAGGTGTTCGGTGGCTCAGCTCATTCGAATATCGCAATCGAATTCGGGTTTCGCGGCGCGGGCACGACAAATTCGAACAGCTGCGCCAGCGGCACAGTATCCGTGGGCGAGGCGCTGCGTTACATTCGGGACGATTTTGTCGATGTTGTTGTTGCTGGTGGATCCGAAGCCCCCTTGACGACTATTACCATCGGGGCATTCGACATCATTAAGACTATGAGCAGATGGCGGGAGGATCCTGCGCTGGCTTGCCGCCCGTTCGATTTATTGCGTGACGGATTTGTCATGGGCGAAGGCGGGGCGTCCCTTGTCATTGAAGAACTTGAACACGCGCGCAGCCGCGGCGCGCACATTTATGCTGAAGTGCTCGGATACAGCATAAATAACGATGCTTTTCACATGACCACACCTCTGCCAAATGGCGAATCGTCGATTCGAGCGATGCGGGAGGCGCTCGCGGACGCGCAATTAGCACCCCAACAGATCGATTACATCAACGCACACGCCAGCTCGACTCAGCTCAACGACAGCGCTGAAACGGCGTCGATCAAACAAGTGTTTGGCGAGCATGCGGGACGAATCCCGGTCAGCGGGACAAAGGGTTATTATGCGCATCCGCTCGGGGCGACTGGCGCGATCGAAGCAGCTCTTTGCGCGCTTGCCTTGGATCGGCAATGGGTTCCGCCCACAATTAACTACGCAAATCAAGATCCCTCTTGTGATCTCGATGTCGTGCCCAATCACGGGCGCAAAGCCGAACTCAATCATGTAATGAGCAACTCGTTTGGGTTCGGTGGAATTAACGCCTGCGTTGTGTTGGGGCAGGTTCGCGACTAATTCGCGCTGGAATTAGCGGCATTCCGAGCCGCATTCAGGATGAGACCGCGCGGGATCAGAGATTTCCCAGTAGGTCTGGCCTGTTTTTCCGAGTGCGTTTTAACGCCTGTTCTTTGCGCCACTTTGCGATCTCGGCGTGATTTCCAGAAAGCAAAACTTCCGGAACTTTCCAGCCGCGAAATTCTGCGGGGCGAGTGTACTGTGGGGTTTCGAGTAATCCGCAATTGAAACTATCGTCAACCGCGGATTGTTCGTCCCCAAGCGCACCAGGTAGCAAACGCACAATCGCATCGACAACAACGACTGCCGCAATCGCCCCGTTTGTAAGCACATAATCACCGATGGAAATTTCCAGATCGATCAGATGTTCAATCACCCGGTGGTCGACTCCTTCGTAGTGCCCACAGATAATGATGAGATGCGATTCCTTCGAAAGGTGCATCGCTGTTTGTTGATCAAACCGATGTCCGGCAGGTGACATCAGCACGACTCTGGATGTTTGATTTCGGAGGTCTTCGACGGCAGCAAAGATCGGCTCCGGTTTCATGATCATTCCCTGGCCGCCGCCGAACGGTGCATCGTCCGCGACGTGATGTTTATCCGAGGTCCAGTCCCGCAAGTTATGGATCCGAAGATCGACGATCCCGCTCTCCTGGGCGCGTTTCATGATACTTTCGCTGAGAGGCACCCGACAGACGTCAGGAAACAAAGTCAGGATGTCGATCTTCACTCAGACAAAAACGTCGGACAGCCCGGGAAGATCGTCCAATAACGAATCAAATACGGGGAGTTACTCGACGATCTCCAGGATCGCCCGTTGACCGTGGCGGGCGGCCGAGCTCGCCAGCAAAGCGCGAACAGCATGAATGGTCTGACCGCCGCGGCCGATCACACGGCCGACGTCTCCTCGTCGAAGTTGCAGCTTAAAGACTGTCGTTCTGCCGCTTGGAATTTCCGTCAGCACCATGTCATCCGGAAATTCGATCAGCTCGCGGATGATGAACTCGAGAAACTCTCTCATGCGCTAGAAGACTAACTACGAATGAATGCTAATAAACATCAATTTTCGTTCATTTAGCCGTTTCGATGTTCGTTGTCCCGGCAGATCACTATCGCCCTCCAGGTGTTGGCGAGTAAATCGTAACCAACGGCGCCGATACTAATTAGCTGGCGCTTTCAGTTGTCGGTGCTGCGGAGGACTGTTCCTGGACAGGTTGTTCGTCTTTTTGCTCCGTTGCGGAGGGCCCCACCGCAGCCGCTGCCGGCTTTTTATTCTTCTTAATCAAACTACGTACCGTATCAGACGGTTGCGCGCCTTTACTGATCCAGTATTCCACTCGATCAATGTTTAGCGTACTATTGTGACCGGGCTTCTTCGGATCGTACGTGCCAATGGTCTCGATAAATTTTCCGTCGCGCGGGCTGCGCTTGTCGGCCACCACTACTTTGTAATAGGGGCTGTTCTTTGCTCCTTCTCTGCGTAATCTGATTGAAACTGCCATGTTAAGTTTTCGTTCGCGCCAGTTGCGCCATCATTTTTTTCATTTTGCCAGCGCTTTTCATCATCTTTCGCATCTGATCAAAGCGTCGTAGCAAATCGTTTACCTCCGTGACAGTGGAGCCGCTGCCGCGTGCGATGCGCTGACGACGCCGCGCATTTAAAATGCCGGGTCGCGTCCGCTCTTGTTTCGTCATCGAAAGCACGATGGCTTCCGTGCGCTTCAGCTGCTTCTCATCAACAGAGAGGCCCTGCACATTACCCATGCCGGGCAACATGCCAAGAATATTCTCCAGTGGTCCCATTCGACGCATCATCTTGAACTGCGCCAGGAAGTCATTGAAATCGAACGACGCAGTGCGCAGTTTCCGCTCCAACCTGGCAGCTTCTTCTTCGTCGACCGCTTCCGCCGCTTTTTCGACGAGACCAATCACATCGCCCATCCCCAGAATCCGCCCCGCGAGCCGTTCTGGAACAAAGAGTTCCAACTGATCCAGCTTTTCCCCAGTCCCCGCGAATTTGATTGGCTGCCGCGTCACTTCGCGCATCGACAATGCCGCGCCGCCTCGCGCATCGCCGTCGAGCTTTGTCAAAATGATTCCTGTAATCGACAGAGCGTCATTAAAACGAGATGCAACGCTGACTGCCTGCTGACCAGTGGCGGCATCGACTACTAGTAAAGTTTCCTGTGGATTCAGGAATTGCTTAAGCTTTTTCAACTCCTGAATCAATGCTTCGTCGATCTCCTGGCGACCTGCCGTATCGAAGATTTCCACAACTGGCGTGCCCGCCGATCGCGCCCTGCCGGACGCGTCAGCAGCAGCACGCTCCACATTCCGCTCGCTAGAAGGAGGAGTGAATACATCGATATCAATTTGTTTTCCCAGCGTTGCCAGTTGTTCGATCGCCGCCGGTCTTTGCAAGTCGCACGCGATCAAAACTGGCGTGTGACCCTGCTTTTTCAGAAGATGCGCCAGTTTGGCAGAGGAAGTTGTCTTGCCTGACCCGTTGAGACCGACAATCAAAATACGACCTGATCCTTCGAGATTAATGGGCGCCGCATCGCCTCCAAGCAACGCAGTCAGTTCGTCATGGAAAATCTTTACGATCTGCTGACCGGGAGTAATGCTGCGAAGAACCGCTTCGCCAAGCGATTTTTCTTTGACGCGTGCAATGAACTTTTTGGCGACTTGAAAATCGACGTCGGCTTCGAGCAAAGCCAGGCGCACCTGGCGCAATGCGGCGTCGATGTTCGATTCGCTAATCGTGCCATGTCCACGTAGCTCTTTGAAGACGTCCTGAAGTTTGTCAGAAAGTTGGGAAAACATGATGCTCTAAGAGATGGATCGACTTCTCCGAAGACGATTTCAAAATTGGTGTCGAAGGCGCAGTTTCACAACACCACGCGTTGAGGAGTCGCCGCGGCGTCCGTTCCACTTTCGATCGTGCGCTTATTTCTTTGGGGTCGGTGCGGCTGGGGCTGCACCTCCCGCGGTGCCTTCTTCGATTCCGAAAGTCCAATGCGTTTCGACCTTTTTCCCCTGCGATTTCGCGCTGACAATCACGCTGCACGATTTCTCGTGCAACTTCTGTGTCACCTGATATGAGACCGTGCCCGACTTCGGATCGTAGCTCGCGGGAACAACACCGAGTCCGCTGACACGCATCTGCACACTGCCGGGCTCTATCGTGCCGAGTGCGCTAAGGTTAGCCTTGATCAGGGGTAACGCCGTACGAATTGTTTCGCCGTCCGCGGGCTGCGTCGAGAGATCCTTCGCGCCAACTTCTGCTACTGCAGCTCCTCCTCCGCTCGAGGTCGCGATCATTTTCACCGCATCGTCAAATACCTTGGGTTTGTTCGCTTCAATTGCATAACGACCAATCGAATCGAGTGGCGAAGTAAAGGTGATGGGCTGGCCGTAAACCGTAAACATCGCCTCGTAACCGGAATTGCGGGCAATCTCTTTAACGTGCTCGTTGTAATTCCCAAACGGCACAGCAAAGCAATTCACCTTGATGCCGAGCCGCTGCTCGAGCAACTGCTTGGAACCGACAACCTCGTTTTGCATCCATTGTTCATACTGAGGGCCGGTCAATTTCGTCCTGGTTCTTTTCCCGCCGGGCGCAGCCAGCGTAATCGTATGCCCTTCTCGCAAATCCTGATGCGTCGCAGAATGGTCCTGTATATCCACACCGTTGTCGCGCATGTCGGCGAGCTGTTCCCATGTGATCGCTTCGCCACCGCCTAACGAGCCACCGCGCACGCCCTCGGTGTAAATGAACATGGTAAACGGGTAGCCGTATTTTTTCATGATCGGCCACGCGACCTCGTATTGGGATTTCCACCCATCATCAAAAGTAACGACCGCGCTTCGCGGCGGAATGTTCTTCTCGCCGCGTTTCCAAGCGAGCAAATCCTGCATCGAAATCACGGTGATGCCGCGGTCCTTCAATTCCTTCATCTGCGCTTCAAACGCGGCAGGCGTGATCTCGGTTCCGGGATAGCGAACCTTGTCCACTAAACGGTGATAACAGAAAATAATTACCTGCGCAGTTTGGTCGACCACAGGCTTGGTAATTTTCGGGGATGCTGCCACGGCTGG
>DATBEX010000171.1:0-3758 GCA_036558805.1 Candidatus Udaeobacter sp. | reverse complement strand
TTCAGTCGATGTGTGCCATAATTTAATCATGCTGCCGATCGAGCATAACGATCCAATCAACGCCCGAATTCTGGCAATTTCAGAGGACAAAATTGAAGGATTTGTGCGCGAACCATTTGAGGAGATTGCGAACCGTTCTGGTTTAGGGGCCGACGTTGTCATGGCGAGGATTGCCGCGATGTTGCGTGCGAAAACGATCCGGCGCGTCCGGCAAACGTTGCTTTCAACGAACCTGGCTGAGGGCGCGTTGGTTGCGTGGAAGGTTCCCGAGGAAAAGATCGACGCCGCGTTCGACTGGATGTTTCAGCACGATCCTTTTTCCGGACACGTCGTATTGCGCTCGACGGATACTGTTAGCGCTGGGTCAGACTACAAACTTTGGACCACCGTGAAAGTCCCTCGGCGATTTTCAATGAAGGCCCATTGCGAATTGCTCGCGAAAAAGGTCGGCGCGGAACGTTTTCGTCTGATGCCGGCAAAAGGAATTTTTACCCTGGGAGTGGGACACGTTCGTCGGAAGACGATTGAATCGGGTAGCAAGGCAGATGAGCCGGCAAAAATCATTCCGGTACAGATTGTCAATCTGAGCGAACGCGAATGGGATGTCCTCCTTGCGCTTAAGCGCGAATTCGTCCCGGAGGAGATCAAGCCATCGCCATGGGTCGCTCGCGCCAATGAGGCTAATGTCTCCGCGGAAGAATTCTATCGTACCGCCGAAGAATTGAACGCGAGGAAGATCATCGGACGCTTTTCAACTTTTCTGGAACACGTCAAGCCATCGGTGGGCGGTGTGCGTGTAACGCGGTTTAACGCTCTGTTTCATTGGTCGGTCCCGGAGGGCCGTGAAATCGAAGCAGGTGGCGAAGTGGGCCGTCATCATATTCTGACGCATTGCTACTGGCGCGAAGCCGGGCCGGAGTTCAAAAATGTCAATATCATGGCGGTGGCGCACGGGACCGATAAACAGCTACTGCTCGATCATAAGGCAGCCATCGATCGGCATCTGCGCTCGAGAGGTATCCCGGTCTCGTACACAAACGTCTTCTGGGGCGGACGGAGTGAGATTAAGCCATCGGAAATTTCGCCCCACATCTATCGTAATTGGCTTGAGCAGCAATAAGCCTTTAAGCGTTGCGTCCGAATCGCGTGCCATAGGTCCGATCCAGCTTCCGCAACAGGGCGATCGCAAATGTTTGACGATCGACTTGTTTGCGAAGGGCCATTGCCAAGGAGGTTGCGCTGCTTTGCAGCTCTCTCGGAAAATCTTCGCGGGATTGATTCACATTGATCCCGATACCAACGATAGCGAGGTGCGCTGCTTTCTCCTGGGCCCGCATCTCTACCAATACACCGGCGACCTTGCGGCCGCCGATTTGCACGTCGTTCGGAAGTTTGATTTCAGGCGTGAGAGGAAATTCGTGTTGAATTGCCGCGGACACAGCGTCGGCGGCCCAGACAGTGAGTTGCGGTGAACTCGCCAGGTCCATCGCGGGTCGCAAAAGAATCGAAAACCAAAGCCCTTTTCCTGCTGGCGATTCCCATCGATTGCCACGTTGACCGCGCCCGGCGGTTTGATGTTCGGCAAAAACAACAAGGCCCTCCATCGGATTTGCATTTGTGATTTGCAGAATCGCATCGTTTGTCGAGGCGGTTTGCTCGAGGACGATAATCTCCCGGCCGATCAGGTCGGTGCGAAGCTCGGCGTGCAATTCTTCAGCCACCAACCGGTCCAACATCTCAACTCTCAACCTGGCACTTGGGTCATATCCAAGGCAATATCGATTGCCCGCGCAGCGTTCGTCAGGCTGCCGATGGAAATGTAATCAACTCCTGTCGCTGCGACGCGCTTGACGTTTTTGAGTGTGATGCCGCCACTTGCTTCAAACCGGATATTACCCTTCCTCAAAGCGATAGCCTCCCGCATCTGAGCGGGCGTCATGTTGTCGAGGAGAATCACGTCTATGCCATCGACTTCAGTAAAGGCGCGTGCTTGTTCCAGGTCATCAGCTTCCACTTCGATGCGGATGTTGGGTCGTTCCTGACGAAGCTGATGAATTCGATCGGCAAAGCTGGAAAGTCCTCCAAAGGTAGCCAGATGATTGTCTTTTACGAGCACCATGTCATACAAACCGAAGCGATGATTAACACCGCCGCCTGCAACGACCGCGGCCTTTTCCAACGCTCGCATCCCAGGCGTGGTTTTGCGTGTATCCAGAATCTTGGCTTTATGATTTCCAATGGCATCAACAAATTGGCGCGTAAGGGTTGCGACCCCGCAAAGACGTTGAAGAAAATTTAGCGCGACGCGTTCCGCCTTAAGAATTGAGCGCGCCAGCCCGCGCACCTCGATAATGATGTCGTCAGCGACAACCTCGCTTCCATCCGGGTGAATAATTTGGATGTCAATTGCAGAGTCGACCCTCCGAAAAGCTTCCGCCGCAGCTCCCGTGCCGGCAACGATGGCTTTCTCGCGCGCAGTGATGCGTCCGGTTGCGTGAAGCGTTTCCGGCACAAAAAAATCAGTCGTGATATCGCCCTTGCCGATGTCTTCCCTGAGAGCTGCGACAATGGGATCGTAATGATCAGTCTTCATGGGGGTCCAAGGACACCTGCTTAAAATGCATCATTCGGGCGCGTAGGGCTCAAAAACCTGCCGGCGGACAGCACGATAATTGCGAATTACGGTAAGTCTATCTGTCTCCCCGGGAAGGAACCAACTTGACAATTCCTTTACGGTTTTTCAGTCGGCGTGTCGGAAAAGATTACACGCGCGTGACCCTGTACGACACCGAGGCAGGCGAAATAATTCTACGTATAGAAAAAGATTCGGGCAGCGCACGCTAAGGAGAAACAACGAATATAAGAAAAACGTGCAACCACCCGAATCGCCTTAACCTGTTGAGTTTGACACTCCGTAGTTGCCCGCGTTCAAGTTTTTTACGAAAAATCCGTGACTGACGATTAATCAGTGCAAATCAGGCAGTTACGATGTCCCACATTGGGCCAGCCGCTACAGTAGATTCTGCTGGGGGTCGCTTCGGGCTCGCGCCGCTTCGTCGCGAACCTCTTGGAGAAGTGATTTGAATTCACACTTCTCCAGTGCACGGATCAAATCGGGGTAATTCGGCTCGATCCCAAGCTGTTCGATCGGCACCGGCAACTCAAGATCGCAATCCAGATCAACCATTTTTCGGTTTTCCAGGATTTGCTCGCGAGAGTTCACGAGTTTCTCGCGAGTTCGCGCGCTTTTCACGTTGTCGATGTTGGCCAGCAACGAGTCCAGTCCACCGAACTCGCGAATCAACGCCGCAGCGGTTTTACGGCCCAGTCCCACCCCCGGGATGTTATCGACGGAGTCGCCAGTTAACGCGAGGACATCGCCGATAAAATTCGGTGGCACCTCCCACTTCGCAGTGACCTGTTCTTCACCCAGCAGGGCGAATGCGTCCTTTGGCGAAGCAAGATCCGTTTTCGCAGTCGTATAAACTTTTACGCAAGGACCAACGAGCTGATATAGATCCTTGTCATTGGTTGCGAGCACCACTTCCATCTTAGCTCGTTTGCAGGCAGCCACGGCATAGCAGCCCATCAGGTCGTCTGCCTCCGTGTTGGGAAGCGAGATATTTCGGAAACCCAGAAAAGGCGTGAGGTTCTGGATAAAATCGAGCTGCGGGACCATTGGCTTGGGCATTTCTTTCCGCGTCTCCTTGTAGGCAGGCTGTAGCTTCACTCGGCGCTCCGGCATTCCTTCATCCCAA
>DATBEX010000170.1:0-17802 GCA_036558805.1 Candidatus Udaeobacter sp. | reverse complement strand
CGCCATCGACTCCTCCGCCACCAAGAAGCGTCGCGTTAGCAGCGTTTACGATCGCCTCTACATCGAGTTTCGCGATATCCCCTCGCATAATCTCGATTCGGCCGTCAGGAGTGTTCATCTTATGGCGCCAGGCGGTCGATTGCCCAAATGCCATCGGACCCGCGAGTGTACCGAAAGCGGTCGTGCAGGCGGTTCGGTCTGCCCTGCCAGAATTCAATCATATCTGGTTTCACTCTGTACCCGCCCCAATGCGGCGGTAGTGAAATGCGCTTGCCGTCGAAGCGCTCGGTCAACTCGGCCATGCGCGCATCCAATACGCGGCGCCCATCAATTACCCGGCTCTGGCGCGACGCCCAGGCGCTCAACTGACTTCCGACTGGCCGGGAATGAAAATAGACTTGTGATTCGTCGCGCGAAGATTTCTCTGCTTTCCCGCTTATCCGAATCTGCCGGTCAAGTTCGATCCAGTAAAATGCGAGCGCGGCGTACGGGTTGGCGTCGAGGTGTTTCCCTTTTTCGCTTTCGTAGTTCGTGAAAAAGACGAACCCATCGTGGTCGAAACCTTTCAAGAGAACAATGCGCACCGATGGTCTGCCGTCGGTTCCGGCGGTGGCCAGACTCATTGCGTTGACGTCGCGAATACCAGCCTCAATCGCCGCCGTAAACCAGTTCCCAAATTGCTTGATTGGATCAGGGTCCAGATCACTCCGACGCAATCCCCTCGCCGCGTGTTCGTAACGCGAAGCGGCGGGATCGCGCGGTGTGTCCATCACAATAAAGGCAATTTCGCACAATATTACGCCTCAGAGAAACTGTCGAACGAGCGGCATGCATCTACAGGCACTCTATGCGGAACGGAATTGTTACAGTCTTCGCCTACCGGCAAAATGAAAGGCTCAGCGAGCCATGACCACGGGCGTCGGCACACCGCGTTGGCGGAGCTTCTCGATGACCTTTGGAACGATTTCAATGGAGCGATCGATTTCGGCGTCAGTGTTGAATCGGCCTAGAGAAAAGCGCAGGCTCCGGCGGGCGCCATCGCCGCTGGGATTCATTGCCCGCAGCACGTGCGAAGCTTCTTGCGAACCAGTCCGGCAAGCCGAGCCAGCGGAACAACAAATATGTTGCCGATCTAATAGGAGAAGGGCAGCAGGAGATTCAATGCCTTCAAACGAAAGACTCGACGTGTTTGGGAGCCGCGCCGCTCCTGTGCCGTTGACTGATGTTCCGCTGACGGCTTCCTGCACGGATTTTTCAAATCGATCGCGCATGCTGCGAATGTTGCACTTGCCCTCTGCCAGGTATTTGAGGGCTAGTTCAGCTGCTTTTCCAAGGCCAACGATCGACGCGACATTCTCCGTTCCGCCGCGGCGCCCGCTTTCCTGGCTACCCCCAGCAATCAAAGGACTAAACGATATTCGCCGATTAACATACAGCGCACCTATGCCTTTTGGGCCATGAAATTTATGGGCGGAAAGAGAAAGAAAATTGATCGCCGTATCGCGCAGACGCATCGAGGTCTTCCCAGTGGCTTGTACGGCGTCCGTATGAAACGGCACACCTTTCTCGCGGCAGATTTCGGCGATTTTTTCGACAGGGAACACCACACCAGTCTCGTTATTCGCCCACATGATCGAAACAAGCGCTGTTTCCGGGCGAATCGCGGCTTCTAATTCGGTCAGATCGAGATTGCCACGCCCGTCAACGCCCAGGAATGTGACGTCACATCCTTGTTTTGCAAGATCCTGGCATGGACGGAGAACGGCGCTGTGTTCAACGGCGCTTGTAATCAAGCACTTCCCGCGTGCCTCAAGTCGCAGCGCGGAATTGATCGCGGCATTATTAGATTCTGTGCCGCCGCTGGTAAATATTATCTCGGTCGGCTCACACCCGAGCAGCGTCGCCACTCGTTCGCGCGCAAGGTTGATAGCTTTCCTCGCCGTCGCTGCGAAGGCGTATCCACTCGAAGCATTCCCGTAATAGTTTGTTAAAAACGGCAGCATTTCCTCGATCACCGCCGGATCGAGCTGCGTGGTAGCGTTGTTATCGAGATAGATGATTTCGTTATCTGTCATCAGGTGCTTTCGTGCCGCCGCTTTTGCTCGAGCTCGTATTTTTTAGAAACAGGCTGGAGAGAGAGCATGAGCATGATCAAGAGTAACAGCAAGGATAAGAAGAGAGAAAGCAGGTCATTGGAAAGTTATTCTACTTCCATTTAATCTCCTGCGCATGATTTCGATCTGGGAGCTCGCAAACCCGCAACTGCGCGAGATCATGGTTTATCAACCGGGGAAACCAATCGAGGAAACGGCTCGCGAACTTGGCCTTGATCCAGGTGCAATCATCAAGCTGGCTTCGAATGAAAATCCGCTGGGGCCATCTCCCAGGGCCATGGAGGCAATGCGCGAGGCGTTGGAGACAGGTCATCTTTATCCAGATGGCAGCGGATTTTGCCTGTGCAACGCAGTTGCAAGGAAACTCGGTTTAGCTCTGGAGAACGTTATTCTGGGCAATGGTTCAAATGAAGTGCTCGAGTTTCTTGGTCACGCGTTTCTCAATCCTGGCGATGACGTAATTGCGTCTCAGTACGCGTTTATCGTTTACAAGCTAATTGCGACCTCGTTTGGAGCCCGTACCATCGAAGTGCCCAGCCCGGATTATCAGCAGGACCTGGACGGCATGCTGGCCGCGATCACGCCCAAAACCCGGCTCATTTTTGTCCCCAACCCCAACAATCCAACGGGGACGTTGCTTTCGCAGCAGGTCATCGACGACTTCATGTCATGCATCCCCGAGAATGTGATCGTCGTTTTTGATGAAGCGTATTTCGAGTTCCTTGATCGACCGCCTGATACTCTGCGATTCGTTCGCGAAGGACGGAACATCGTTGTCCTGCGCACCTTTTCGAAGATTCATGGACTCGCAGGATTGCGTATCGGGTATGCTCTCGGACCAACCGATCTAATCGAAGTGCTTCACAAAACAAGGCAGCCATTCAACGTGAACAGTATTGCTCAAGTCGGCGCGCTGGCGGCGCTGGAAGATGATGAGCATGAGCGAGAAACGAAGCGCGTAGTCGATCAAGGCCGAACTTATTTGCACGAACAATTTGCCAAAATGAAAATTCCTTTTGTCCCCGGAACGGCGAATTTTGTAATGGTAAACGTCGGTGACGGCCATACGGTTTTTGAGAAACTGCTCAGACAAGGCATCATCGTACGTCCTCTCAAGGGATACGCTTTGCCCGAATGGGTCCGCATTTCGGTAGGCACCATGGAGGAGAACAGGAAATTGGTCGCGGCTTTGAAAAAAGTGATGCGCAGCAGATGGGCAGGAAAGAAGTCAGGATTGAAGCGCGGCGAAGCACCGCTTTGAACGCGACCGAAGCGATGTTACTGGCCCGGGTTGGCAAGGCGGCCGGTTGTCATACAATTTGCTTCTGCATTTTATGACCGTTTCGGACACCGTTGCTGCGATCTCTACTCCGCCCGGAGAAGGCGCCATTGCGCTTGTGCGCATCTCCGGACCAAATGCGGTCGACGTGGCGGACAAAATCTTCCATGGCCACGAGGCACCTTCCCAATTCGAGCCCCGCGTGCAGCATTTTGGGGAGATTTTTGGCTCTGGCGGCCGATTAATCGATCAAGTGATTCTTTCCGTTCACCGCGCGCCGGCCAGTTACACTGGGGAGGACTTGGTCGAGATTAATTGCCACGGAGGAACGCTGGTTTCGGCAAAGATCCTTGAAGCATGTCTGCGCGCCGGTGCGCGCTCGGCCCGTCCTGGAGAATTCACCGAGCGCGCCTTTCTCAATGGAAAAATGGACCTCACTCAAGCCGAGGCGGTAATCGACCTGATCCGCGCGAAAACCGATCTCGCTCTGCGGTCGGCCACCGAACAACTAGAAGGCAGGCTTGGGCAACAGATCAGCAAGATTCGCGACGAGCTTGTGGAACTGCTAGCCCACCTCAATGCGGCAATCGATTTTCCTGAGGAAGGCATCGCGCCCGATGAAGGTAAAACACTGCGTGCGCGACTCGATTTCATCCGCGAGGAAATCAAAGCGTTGCTCGCCACCGCTGAGCAAGGACGCATTCTGCGCGAAGGCGTGCGCGTCGTAATCTACGGAGCAACAAATGCCGGGAAATCGAGCTTGCTCAATCGACTCCTGGGTTACGATCGCGTGATTGTGAGCGATCTACATGGGACGACACGCGACACCATCGAGGAAACCGTCAATCTGGACGGCGTTCCCATCCGTTTGCTTGATACGGCGGGTCTGAGAACGTCTGCCAGCGAACTGGAACGCGAGGGCATTGCCCGCACGGAGAAATCGCTGCAATTGGCTGATCTGCGGCTCCACATTGCAGATCGCAGCGCCCAGAAACCAGTGCACTTCGAGGAACGCAACCGCGATCCCAACGAGATTGTCGTTCTAAATAAGAAGGATCTGCCTGAGAACAGTGATTGGAAAAATTTCGCCGCGTTGCGAATTTCGTGCCTCACAGGCGAAGGCCTCCCCGAGTTACAAAGAGAAATTCTGGCCCGGATCACAAAACAAAATCTAAGGGCGGAAAGCACACTGGCGATTAATACTCGCCATCGCGATTGTCTGCGGCGCGCCCTCGAATCATGCGACCATGCCGTGGAAATACAGGACCAGGGATTGTCACCGGAATACGAAGCGATTTACCTCGACGAAGCACTGCGCGCAGTCGGCGAAGTGATAGGCGTTGTCGATGTGGAACAAATTCTCGATTCTGTGTTCAGCCAGTTTTGCATTGGGAAATGAGGACTCCGTGTTGAAGCGTTCAAACGGGGGTTGAATGAAAGATCTCTACGAGCGACTCGTTAGGCCGCTGCTGTTTTCGCTCGACGCAGAAACTGCGCATCATTTCACGGTCGCGTCGCTTCGCAGGGCTTCCTGTTTTGATCCTGCGCTCCACGCCCTAAGGCGGTTCGCGCCTGCGCCAAAGCCAAAGACTTTGTTTAGCTTGAACTTTCCGAATTCAATTGGGCTCGCCGCCGGGCTGGACAAAAACGGCGTTGCCCTGCCGGCATGGGCGGCCCTTGGGTTTGGTTTTATCGAAATCGGGACCGTGACAGCCGTCGCACAACCCGGAAATCCCAAACCGCGCATTTTTCGACTACCTGAGCAAAAAGCGCTGATCAATCGCCTCGGATTTAACAATGACGGTGCTGGTGTCGTCGCAAAGCGATTACGCCGGCTGCGCAAAAGCAGGAGATGGCCCACAGTTCCAGTTGGAATCAATATTGGCAAATCGAGAAGCACGCCGCTTGAACGCGCAATCGATGATTATCTCTATTCATTTCGGTTGCTTCGCGATTTTGCCGACTACATCACGTTAAATGTGAGTTCGCCCAACACGCCCGGCCTAAGGGACCTTCAGGAACCTGCAGCGCTGTCACGGTTGCTCCACGCGATTCGCAGTGAGCCGGGACCGGTCACAAAACCGTTGGTTGTAAAGATTTCACCTGACCTGTCGCCCGTCGAATTGGAAGCAGTTCTTGCGGCGTGTGAAGAAAATGGTGTCGCGGGGATTATCGCAACGAATACGACACTGGATCATTCAATGGTTCCTCCGGAATTCGATGAGGAAGGTGGTTTGAGCGGCGCGCCGCTACGGGAAAAATCGACTGCGCTGGTGCGCAATATCGCCAAGAACTCCAAACTCCCCGTGATTGCTTCCGGTGGCATCTGCGATGCTGAAGCCGCACGGGAAAAGTTTGATGCAGGTGCGGAGCTTGTTCAGCTTTACACCGGATTCATTTATCGCGGTCCGCAGCTTATTCGCGAAATCATGGACGTCATATAGACCGGGGGCCCTGTTGGCACGCCGAAGCCGCGGCGAATGCGGGTGCCGCGGTGTTCGTTGACGTGCGCCTCGACACAGCGAGGCGGCTACAGCATCTTGCGCTGGTTCGTAGCAGAACAAATGAAACTTTCCCGAAAAATTCTCAAATTCACCAAGCCGTTGACCTACCGGCGTAGCTGGCGCAGGGCGCAACGATCAATTTTTCGCATTCCACTTCAGCCGATGTTGGCGCAAATCGATGATGCACGCGCTCGAGAAATTCAACAGCGCTACGCGAATTCCACTGCCGGATACGTCAAATACGCAAACATCGAGACGTGGTTGCGACTAAATCGGGAACGCGCACAGGATTTGAACCTCCATCGTTCAGAGCCAAAACGCGTGCTCGATCTCGGCTGCGGTGGAGGATTTTTCTTGTTCATCGCCAAGAACCTCGGCCATTCGGTTTTGGGTTTGGACATCGCACACATCCCTCTTTTTACCGAACTGCTGGAGCTTTTCGAAGTTCCGCGCGTCGTTTGGCGAATCAGCGCGTTTGAGCCATTGCCTGACCTTGGTCAAAAATTTGATTGGATCACCGCCTTTTCAACCAACTTCTACCTTTATCATCCGTCGAAGGAACGCTGGGGAACAGCTGAATGGGATTTTTTCCTGGGTGACCTGCGGCAACATCTCGCCCCGGGCGGCAAAGTTTTCTTTGGGCTGAATCCTCTCTACGGTGGCGATTACTACACGCCGGAATTACGCGATCTGTTCATCAGTCGCGGCGCAGACGTCGAACGCGAGCGAATTTTCTTCGAACACGAACTGCGTTTCTAACGCGTCGCAGCCCGTTCTATGGCATTGCTGACGGCGATTCGCGAGCGGATTGCCCCGGGCCGCGATGATGACGCCACCGTCGGTGTTGCTCTTCGATTTGCTGAAGTTTTTGCCGTTGTTCGTCAGTGAGATTGACCGCGATGTCCTTGTGCGCCTGCGTCATAACCTCATGGACGAGCCGGCGGGTGTCGCGCCGCACCTCCCGCAGTTGCTTGGTTGTCTTATCGATAATCGGCGAGATTTTTGCGACCTGTTCCGGTGTTAAGTGGAGCTCCGTGCGAAGCCGCTCTTTCATCCTGTCGCCCATCCGTCCCGGACGGTGGCTCTCAAAGAGAAGATGCCTGGTGTACCATCCGCCCAGGGCAGCGCCGGCGATTCCACCAGCCACAAATACAAGAACGAATCCGGCAACAAGTTTCCACTTCAACACGCCGTTCATTGTGAAAACTCATCCTGAATGGCCGTGTCCGCGATGGCAAACTCGTTCGTGAAGTCGTTGTACTGTTCCCGGCTCTGTTTAATCTCGCGAACAGCCGCCAATGTCGAAATGGCAATTACGACTGCCGCGAGAAGCGCGACGCGACGGAGCAGTGAAGCAATACCATTTGGCTTGTCAGCCATGGCACGCCAAAGCGCGACCACGCGAGTATCGAATCCAAACGGCATTTCAATTGGAGCCTCATCGCCTGCCCGCGCGGCTGATCGTAACAACCGATCGATTTCGTGATCTTTCATACTCCTTCCTTTGCCGAAATCCTGGCGAGGTATTCTTTCATTTTCTGTCGCGCTCGAAACGCCCGTACTTTGATGAGGGCCGCGCTCCAGCCAGTGAGTTTGCGGATCTCTTCCACCGAACGTCCCTGCAAATATAGCAAATCGATGGCCAGCCGCTCCACCGGCTTGAGCCCGGCGAGAAGTTGCTCAACCAATTCGCGCGAGGCAAAACGCTGGTCCGGGGCCAATTCATCGGCGGCGGTTGTCAGGTTTTCAATCACGGCTTGTTCTTCCACATTTAAATCAGCGTGACGCAGCTCCGGCCGAATTTTCTCCCACTGGATTTGGTTCAGGCAAGTGTTGACTGCGATTCGAGAGACCCAGTGCTCCAGCGGCACCTTCCCCGAAAATTGCGATAGTTTCTGGAATACCTTGATGAAAATCATTTGGCAAAGGTCTTCTTCGTCCGTCCGACGCGGGCGATGAGCGCGGACGATTTTGGCCACGAGCGGATAGAGTTGTCGCACCAATGCGCGAGCCGCCTGATCGTCATGCTGGAGTGCAGCATGAACAAGCGCACTTGCGTCAGTATCATCCATGTAATCGATAGCGCATCCACACCAGTAGCAATGACCGCTACCCGGGCTCTTTGGTTACAATCTTCGATGTAGAAGCACGTGTGCCAAGCGCCTGTTGCAAGCGGGCGGCGTCACAACGCCCGAGCGCAAAGAAAAGTTGTAACCGGCCAGACTGCCTGCTGGTCATTACCTGAAGAAGCGAAAGAATATTTCGCGGAGACAAAATGAAACAAACCATGAAAAGAAACATATTAGCGTTTGTAGCCGCCGGGGCGATTGCGCTCGGGGGCTTTGCGGTGGTGCAAGCACAACCCGGTGCCGGGGGCGGGCACGGACGCGCGTTTGGCCTTCAGGGAATCACAAAGCAGTTGAACCTGACAGCTGATCAACAGACAAAGGTTCAGCCGATTCTCGATGCGGCCAAACCGCAACTCGCCGCTGTTCATCAGGAGGCGATGCAGAAAGCAAAAGGAATCATCGACAGCTCGCTGACGCAGATCCGGCCGTTATTGACGGCTGATCAGCAGAAGAAGCTGGATGCCATCCAGAAAGCACATCAGGACATGATGAACGCGCACAAGGAGCTTCACGACGCAATGCAGCAATAAGTTCGTTGTTCAGAGCGGTGGGGACGGCGGCGATCTGGGGAGGATCGCCGCCACTTTTTTGGGCCTGGACCGCGCTACGCTAAACGTGTAGTCCGCTGTCTGGAGTCTGTGATATCACTTCAACTCTGTTTTTTCGTAAACGAAACCAGAAGCAGAAGGATGCCTAGTCCGGCCAAGATCGCCGCGGCGACAAAGCCTGTCGTCGTAATCTCAGCGCGCGACTGAAAACCCGCTTTCAAGTGAGCAGCGATACCGATGAGAAAGGCCAGAAATCCCAGGCAGATCAGAATCAGACTGATCGCTTTTTGGTCATTGGTCGAAATCTTCATTTGGTGGTGAGCAATCAAATATAATCAGCAAACTAAAATTCAAGTGCACTCTTTAAATTAGAAGGCATTAATGTAGCCGGTGCGCCCGATTAAATTCAGCTTTTGGCTGTTTGTCTTGTTGATGGTCGGTCTTCGAGTAAACGCCCAGATCGATCGCATTACTGGAAGGAATTTCGCCACGCGATCGGAAGTTCTGGGACGACATGGAATGGTTTGCACAAGCGTGCCGGCTGCCACGGAAGTCGGCATCGACATCTTGAAGCGCGGAGGCAGCGCGGTGGATGCGGCCATTGCTGCGAATGCGACGCAAGGCTTGATGGAGCCTGTCTCGAACGGAATTGGCGGCGATCTGTTCGCGATCGTCTATAGCGCGAAGGAAAACAAACTCTATGGAATCAACGGCAGCGGACGCTCACCGCTCGGTTTAAGTTACGACCAGATGAAGGCCGAGCTGGAAAAACTGCATCGTGAAAACATTCCGCCCAGGGGGATGTTGCCGATTAGCGTGCCCGGAGCGGTCGATGCATGGTCGGAGCTGAACAAGAGATTCGGTAAACTGAAATTGAGCGATGATCTTGCTCCTGCCATTCGGTACGCTGAAGAGGGTTTTCCGGTAACAGAACTTATCGCCTTTTACTGGCATTTTGGCCCGGAGCTATACAAGGAGTTCCCCGGCGCTTTTCTCGAGACCTACACGATCGACGGGAAGGGACGGACGCCGGCGAAGGGCGATATCTTCAAGAATCCTGCCCTCGCCAGGACCCTGCGATTGGTTGCTGAAAAAGGCCGCGACGCTTTTTATAAAGGTGAAGTCGCAGACAAGATCGACGAGTTCATGCGATCGAACGGCGGCTTTTTGCGTAAGGCCGATTTCGAGAAACACACATCCACCTGGGTCGAGCCGGTTTCGACCAATTATCGTGGCTACGACGTCTTCGAGCTTCCGCCAAACGGCCAGGGCATCGCAGCGCTGCAGATGTTGAACATTCTCGAAGGATTCGATCTCCACGCGATGGGGCGCAATTCGCCCGAGACGCTGCACACCATGATCGAAGCCAAGAAAATCGCATGGGCCGATCGGGCGAAGTTTTACGCAGATCCAGCATTCGCAAAGATTCCGCTCGCTGGTCTTCTTTCGAAAAGCTATGCCGCCGAACGCCGGAAGTTGATTAACCCAAATCATGCGGCAAAGACGGTCGAGCCCGGCAATCCGGCCCTGAATCAAGGCGACACGATTTATCTCTGCACTGCCGATGATGAAGGCAATATGGTCTCACTTATTCAAAGCAATTATCGCGGGATGGGCAGCGGGATCGTCGTGCCCGGACTCGGGTTCATGTTTCAGGATCGCGGCGAGCTTTTTTCGATGGATCCCAATCACGCGAATGTTTACGCGCCAGGCAAACGTCCGTTTCACACCATCATTCCTGGTTTCGTTATGAAGGATGGTAAACCGTGGGAAGCATTTGGTGTCATGGGGGGCGGTATGCAGCCACAGGGTCATGTGCAGGTGCTCACGAACCAGATCGATTTTGGCTTGAATGTGCAGGAAGCCGGGGACGCTTCGCGCTGGCAGCATGAAGGCGATAACGAGCCAACCGGAGAGAAGATGACTGAATTTGGCGGCTACGTTGAAGTCGAGAGCGGCATTCCCTATGAAACTGTACGGGAACTACGCAAGAAGGGACACGACGTGCGTTTCGATGTCGGCGGCTACGGCGGTTATCAGGCGATCAGAGTCGAAATGCATGATGGCCAGCGTGTCTATGTAGGTGCAAGCGAGGCACGCAAAGATGGGATGGCGGCGGGATATTAATTCGCGCGCGATCCCTTTAATTCTTTTGCGCTTTAAGTTCGGCGAGCTTTTCCTCAGCGTGGGTGACGTCGGATTTTTGTCCGATCCCGAGCTTCAGCAGCTTTTGCTGGCGGCGCAAGTTGGTCTCCGCGGCTTCGAGCTCGGCTCGCTCACGTTTCGCCATTGCGACTTGCGCGGTCTCGGTTAATTGCGCTAGTGCTGTTTTCATTGACTCCAGTTCATCCCTTGTAATTTCGCCGGTCGCGAGTTGAGACTCCTTTTCAGCAAGTTCATCTTTTGCCCGAGAGACGCGCGCGTTTGCCAGATCGGATTCACACCGTAATACCTTCAATAAGCGTTGCTCCACTTCCATTTTCGCAAGGACACCAATTTTAAAGAGACGATCCGCGCCAGCGGCACTTTGTTTTGCACGTTCCAATTGCTTTTCCAAACGTGCCACGTCACCGTTCGGTAGTGGCTCATCCGAGATGTTTTGCTTCAATATCGGCGGCTCGACGTCGAATGATTCGGGTTCCTCCGATTTGTTTTCCGCGGATTGATCCGCAGCGAACACCGCCATCGCCAGAGCGAGAAGCGTGACCGGCAGGGCGAAAATGCGGGCCATTTCCCAGCTTACCACGAATTGGCCGCGCCGGCATAGGTGCATGTCTGGCGTGCGCCGAGCGGGCAATCATCCAACTTTGTTTTTCGTTCCTTGTGCTCCGAGCAATTCTGCCAGCCAATCGGGCGCTTCCATCTGGAGATGCCGTTTTAGAATGTCACGAACGAAACAGCCAAAATCTCCATCGCAATCTGTGCAAAACTTCTCCATGGTGTAGGCACCGAGCATCCGATAGCTCTCAAATTGTGATTCGGAGAAGAATTGATCACTTGTGCTCTCGTTCGGGAACGTTGGATTGGTTTTAAAATATTCATAGATGTCGCGCGGTTCGTCGCCATAACAAGCCGGCTTGATGTAAACGATAATGCCATCTGGCGCATCCGCGCCGTCCACAGCTGAGTAGCGAATGCGTCCGATCGCACAGTTGTGGCCCGGCGTCTTTAGCGTGTCGATTGCGCTGCGCGGATAGATAGTCATCGGGCCGAATTCGATCGGGATCCCAAAATCGATACGGATCTTGCGCACCGCTTCGCCCAGATCGGCATAGGCACATTCCGGGTCCTCACCTGCGTCGCTCACCACAATGAAGTGACAGCGACGTAATACCATCTCGTAAAGCCCAAGGTTCTCGAAATGACCTCCATCTGAAAGATTCACATATTTGTAGTGATCGGTCGTATTTCCAATTGCTTCAGAGAACAGTGGGCCTACGGAATATCTGGGTCCCTTTCGGAGCCACGTTTTGGCGCCGGGCGGTCCAGGGTTCCCCAGCCACCAGCCAAGGCGCACATTAAACAGCGTCATCAAAAGACCGAGGACCGGCGATGAATGGTAGCCCATGTTCGGATTGGCCGCCGCGCCTGAGATAGCTAGAGCTGTTCCGAGCGTGATGGCTTCGCCATATTTGTTGGACGGGCGATAACCGACCTTGAAGGAGCCGCAGTGTAATCGGCTCATTGTAAAGGATTCGGCCTTTCGCTCCTGCCATGCCAATTGCTCGCCCCGCACAATGTTAAGCGCACCATTGAGGACGTGCAGAGGCTTCTCCGTAGACAGGTCGCCCAGCTTGATATTGTCGTCGGGGTCGAAGCCCGTAAACAAATTTGGCCTGCGCGTTAACCGCGACGCCGCGAGATAGGCGCGGATCAACCGGTTTCGATAGGTAGCGTGAAGCGAGAACTTGTTCGCATTGATGAAAAACCCGATCACGATTCCGAAAAGAAGCATGGCACCCGTAAGAAAGACGACAACAAACAGTTGAACACGCCAGGAATTAGGATCTGCCATTTGATCTTGCGCTCCGCCCAAGAGCCAGGCGGTGGCGTGTTGTATCCAGGGCTGAGAGCCAACCAGTACCAAGACCCACGAAATAACAATTGAGAGAAGAACAAAAAAGACGACTGCCACGACAAGCAGCAGCCATTGAAAACCCGCTTTCTCGCCAAATTTACTGCTGAGCTTGGATCGGATCGCCAGCAACGCACTGACGACGCCGGTCACGCCTCCAAACGCGCCAAGAAGACCCTTTGCCTGTGGTGTCGCTTTTACATCTCCAAGAAAAACATCGAGACGGTTTGAGGTCGGTGAAATGAGCTGGGCACCCCAAAGAACAATCGCGTTGATCACAATCCACCCGAAAATCGTAATCAGAATCCACGCCGCTGATCGTCCCCACCATTCGCGGTCTTCATCCTCTGTCACCCAACTGGTCAGGCCGGTAAACAGAAAATTCACCAGCAACAGCACCGCCAGGATTAGCGCGGGCGCGAAACACACATATTTGACTGCGTTACTGGCAGGCGCCGGCAGTGGAAAACGCTCGGGGAGTTTCTGATTTCCTTTGACCTGCAATGCACCGACGTCCTTGTCGGTTATGCGCGCCAGACCCTGCGGCGTTTGGATGGTGTATATTCTCCGGATTTCGGAAATTTCAACCTGAGTGCCCGCTGCGAATTTTGTTTTCTCTCTGTTCCACGGAGTCGGCCAGGGGGTCGGCAGAGCCTCGCAATCGTGCGTTAACGTGTATTGAATCGGGAGCTGTTCCGGTTTGACTTCTACAGGACCGAGATCGTTCTCGCTGATGCGTCCCTTCTTCTCAGGTGTTGCGATGGTATACCGTCTCTCGATTTGCGTAATGACGCCCTGGGTCCCTTTCGGGATCGTTATTTTGTCCTTACTCCACGGGATGGGCGTTGCTTTCAATTCGCCGCTCAGTGTGAATTGGATGGGAGGTTCCAAAAACATGCGCGTTGCGATGAACCAAAGGCAAAATCCTGCGAGTACCGCCGCGAGCGCGATGATGCCAAGTCGCCAAAGCGAATTGAAGATGCGGCTCTCTCTCTTTTGCTTGCGAAACGCAAGAACGAGCGTGGCAAAGACGCCGCCAGCTAAGTAGCTCGCAACAGCAAAGGCGATAAATTTGAACAACCACTCTCTGGGTTCAAACCGCTCACTACCATGCACGTTGCGGACCAGAGCCCACCATTCAGCAAGAACGAGAGACGCGAGCATCAGCGGAAGCTGACGAAATTCGAGAAAGCGGCGTTGTGGCAATCGCGCATTGCCTGTGGAAGGGACGTCGATGATTGCATAAGCCATCGCTAGAGCGATCAAGGCGCCTCCGAAGGCCAGGAGGACGGTAAGCCAGTTGTCCCAGTAGCGCTCTAGGCCAGGACCCCATGCGGGCCAGTTCGGCTGCAGGTTGATCGCCGCGAGGTATAACCTGGGGATCATCATCGCCGCCGCCAGCCAGGAGATCAGCACCAACCAGTTCAAGAACATGTTGCGGATAAACGTGGTGATCAGTGTCCAAAAATCGACGGACGTCAGGCCGGTTCGTGGCGCTAGATAATTGCTGAATTCCCTCAGATGCCGGATCGGCTGCGGCTCGGGGTTCAGGGTTGAATCAGGCCTGCGCTTCAATTCGTCCACAACACCGCGAATGCCCTTTGGATCGTTCTTGATCCACGCGCTCAACCAGCTGCCGATGTATCCTCCGCCCGAGACAGTGGACAGATAGTGAAACTTCTCGAGTAACCCGCAGCGCGCTAAACCCTGCAGGATTCCCAATCCAAACGTCGCGCTCCGGATCCCTCCCCCTGAGATACACAGTGCTGCACGTTTTTCCTTGAGGGCGTGAACGGCCGCGAACAACCCTTCCAGCTGCGCTTCCGGTTCGCTCGAGCCGGCGTAGTCTTGCGGCAGCTCTCCATGCAGAGCGACAAACTCAGCTTCCAGCACTTCATTCAAAGGCAACGACGAATTACTCGATGAGCTTTCTTTCGCCATGGGAGGTAGACGCGGCGGCGTGCGCCCAAGCGTTTATCAAGCGGGAAACTTTCGGTCAACCTTGTTCTAGTCCTGATTAGTAGTAACCCAGAGGAGTAATACGAGAAATCGATGTCGTCATACCATCTGCTGAGCGTTTATTTTCGTCCCTTTGCGCAGACTCATGACTACAGAGACGACACAAACCACGCCGCGCCTGGTTCGCGCGCTCAAACTGCGCGATCTCATCCTGTTCAATCTAGTGGCCGTCCTGGGTCTCAGGCATCTTGGGACGACGGCAAAATTCGGTCCCGGATCTTTGCTAATGTGGTTGCTCGCCGCCGTCTTTTTCTTCATCCCGCAGGGCTTGGCCGTGATCGAATTGTCATCGCGGTTTCCGAAAGAGGGAGGTATTTATTTTTGGACGAAACGCGCGTTGGGTGAAGGTCATGGGTTTTTGTGCGGCTGGTGTTATTGGATCAATAACGTCCTTTATTACCCGAACCTGTTGATTTCGGCGGCGGTCATCGCGACCTTTGTCTTTGGGACAAGTGAAAGCGGACTCAGTGACAGTTGGGCCTATGTACTGCCGGTGACGCTCGGAACGCTGTGGCTCGCCGTCCTGATTAACATCGTCGGCCTGGGCACCGGCAAATGGTTGCAAAACGCCGGCGGCGTCGGCACGTATGTTCCCGGACTCATTCTGATTTTGCTGGGCGTTTATGGCGCGATGAGCGTTCCTCCGGCGAATGAACTCAGCCTGGCGACCTTGAAGCCCGATCTCAACAACGTCCCGGCGTTGAATCTGCTGGCTTCGATCGCCTTCGCGTTCGCAGGGCTGGAGTTGGCCTCGACAATGGCTGACGAGGTTGAAAATCCACGACGCAATCTGCCTCGATCGATTTTCATCGCCGCACCATTCATCGCCATCGTCTACATTGTCGGAACGGCAGCGGTGCTGTGGCGTTTGCCGAACAAGGACATCAACGTAGTCTCTGCATTCCTGCAGGCGATTAAGGCCGGCGCCGATAACATTTCACCGTCGCTGGTGTGGGTGGCTCCGCTGTGCGCGGCGCTTTACTCCATCGGTAATCTGGGCAGCGTGGGTGCCTGGCTGATCGGGCCTGCGCGGGTCGCGTTCGTGATCGGGCTGGATCGGTATTTCCCCAAAGCGTTCGGAGCGGTGCATCCGCGCTGGCATACGCCGTATGTGGCGATCCTCGTTCAGGCAACACTCGCGACAGTATTTCTGTTGCTCTCGGTGTTAGGGAAGGGCACGAAGGTCGAAGATGTTTATCTGATCCTGCTCGACACTCAGATTCTGATTTACTTCATCCCGTATCTTTATTTGTTCATTGTCTTTTTGATTCATCGCCAACGCGGTGAGAACTCCACTGAGGTTGTGGCGGCGCCCGGTGGATCGATCGGCGCATGGTTTGCAGGCGTGAGCGGCATGGTCGTCACTTTGTTTGCGATGATTATCGCGACCGTTCCTCCACCGGGAATGGGCGATCCTATGCTCTTTCGGTTGAAGGTCATTGGTGGGGCGCTCGGATTTATTCTGATCGGCGGATTGATCTACTGGCGCGCTCGTTTGAAAGAGAAGTAGAACGAAAAAATCAGGAAACCTTCGTCGCGCCCTGCGTCTTGCCTCTATAGCGTATCAGGGTCTTGGCGGCGGAGTCGGCTTGGGCCTTGTTGTTGGACGAGGTCTTGGTGAAGGAGTGGGCCTTGGCGTAGCGGTGGCTGTCGGTGTTGGAGTAGACGTTGGAGTTGGAGTTACACTTGGGATTGGTGTGGGACCTCCTCCAGTCACATCCAGAAACGCCGCGCTGATCGGTCCCCAGGTCTGGAAGCCCTGGAAGTCGTTCACGCCGCGTCCCTGCACGAAGATAACGTGGCGGCCTACCGTAAGGCTGGCAGTGCTTATGGTTCCGTCGACGGCCACGGTAGGCGAATTGAACGAGCCGTTCATTGGGATGGCCGTGCCTCCAGCCCAGGGAGGGGTATCAATGTAATATTCCGCTGCGCCCACGTTCTGGCTGAATGCATTGTTTGACCAGGCGAAGTTAATGCTGGCGGTCAGCTGCGATGGCACGCCTTGCGGCACTGATGCCGGGTTGGTGAGAACGGTGTTGGCATCTGGTCCGTGCGAGGTCAGATAAGGCGTGCGCGCGATCTTCGCCAGGTAAAGAAGCATCCCCCGATTCTCAGGCCAGAGACCCTGCGACGAGCCGCAACCTGGATTATCTATGCACGAGTAGGAGACGAGGAAGTCGTCGCCGCCCAGCTCGGTGGAGTAGGCCGCCATGCCCAGCTCACCGTATGCCCAGTCAATCGAGCCTCCATCTACTGGATACAACAGGTCGATGATCGAGCCATAGGGGTAACCGTTACCGCCCGCATTCGACGCCGTCATGTGCGCGGCGATGTTGTTCGTCTCGGCAAAGTTAGGCATCTGCGTGGCAGTCCAACCCCACGTAAAGAGGTTGACTCGCGCATTTGTGTGGATGTTCTGGTAAACGCCCGTGGCAGTGAGAGGTGCCGGGTCAGTGTCGCCGGGGCCGCGCTGGTCAGGCACGAGGGTGCGAATCATGTTGACGATAGCCATATCTTCCGGGTCTGATCCTGGCGACACTCCTCGATAAGTCTGGTCGCACACAAAATCGCTCGAGCCACCACAACAGCCCCAGTTGAAGGGGAAGTTGCGGTTGTTGTCTACGCCGAACTGGTCAAATGCGGTGGGAGGCCAGGAGCATCCGTCGCCTCCGACGTTATCGCCGTTCTTGCGATAGTAATACGGGCTGTTGCCGTCGCCGCCGGCCTCGACGATGTGGTGACCATCAGGATTAACGTCTGGCATAAGCCAGATATCGTGATAGTCCACGAGCCAGTGAACGTCGGGATCGGTATCGTAGTTATTGAGCAGATAGTCAATCATGCGCATGACGACTTCTGGCGTGGCGATCTCGCGGGCGTGTATACCGCCATCCGCCCAGAAGACCGGCTTGGGGCCTGGTATGTTGCGGTTCGTGATGTGTAGTACAAACAGGTCGTAGCCGTTCCAAGGACTGGGTAAGATGCACGAGCCTGGATTGGCTTTGCACCAGGAGTCGCCGATGTCTACCTTCTCGACCAGATCGGGGAACTCTGCCACCTTCTCGTCGAGGAAGGCGTATATTTCCTCCACCGTCTTGTACCCGCCGTAGAAGGTGAAGGGGAGGATTTGAGGG
>DATBEX010000169.1:0-11620 GCA_036558805.1 Candidatus Udaeobacter sp. | reverse complement strand
TTTAACATCGATCTGCATACGCACTCTTTTTTTTCCGGAGACGGTATCTCCAGTCCGGAAGACTTGATTGAGGCTGCGCGCGCCAAGGGTTTGCATGGGATTGCCATCACCGATCACAACACATGCGATGCGGTCAATTATCTGCTCCAAAAAGGCTTGATGCGTCTCGATGGAATGCCGGTCGACAATTTTCTTGTTCTCCCGGGAGTAGAGGTGACCACGGCCGATGGCCACCTTCTTTGCATCGGCGCCGAGCTTCCCTACCTAAAGGGAAAACCCGCGCGCGAAGTCTGCGATATCATCCACCAGCGCGGCGGACTCGCCATTCCTCCGCACCCGTATGACTTGTTTCGCGCGGGAATCCGCTTTTCCACCCTGGAAACACTGCCCATTGATGCGATCGAGGTTTTCAATGCCGCGACTACGCTCCGCCGCTATAATACCTACGCTTTCAAGTACGCACAGATTCGTGGCTTGCCGATGACCGCCGCGAGCGACGCACACCATGCGGCTGCCGTTGGGACGGCTTATACAATCGTCAACACCGACGATTTTTCCGTGAGCGGAATTCTGGCACAGATCGTAAAGAGCAACGAACTGACTCAAAAGTACCAAACCCCCCGCGACAGTCTTCGAAAAACCTGGAATAACTGGTTGCGCTTGCGGCGCCGGAAGAAAATTCCCGAGTTAGCCGCAAAAGATCGGGGTCATAACGGTGGCTGACCTTCACCGAGCTGCTAAAATGACCGCTGCAAGGCTTTAACGGTTTAGCAAGGCAATAGCCATGCCCGCTTACATCATTGTCGAAATCGATATCGTCGATCCAGTTGGGTACGAAGAATACAAAAACCTGGCTGGCCCGACTGTGGAAAAATACGGCGGCAAATACATCGTTCGCGGTGGTAAGACAGAAGTGTTGGAAGGCGACTGGAAACCAAAACGCATCGTGGTGCTCGAATTCGAATCAGCACAGCGTGCCAGGGAATGGCTCAACTGCGAAGAGTACCGCGAACCGCGCAAAATGCGTCACCGCACAGCAAGGACAAACATGATCCTGGTGGAAGGGCATGCGACCCGATAGCGCGGAGTTTTGATCCCGCTTCGGGAATTTCTCCGGCATGAAGATTT
Organism: Candidatus Udaeobacter sp.; assembly: GCA_036558805.1. Taxonomy (GTDB): domain Bacteria; phylum Verrucomicrobiota; class Verrucomicrobiia; order Chthoniobacterales; family UBA10450; genus Udaeobacter. The sequence continues at coordinate 10,492 of DATBEX010000169.1, read as the reverse complement.
CTAATTGATCTTGGTCCGGAGTTTCTGCGAGTCTCAGAAGTTATGCGATTGCTGGTTGAAATAGTGATCGTTGCCGGCTTGATCTACCTTGGGTGGAATAAGCCTTTCAAAGAATGGGCTAGTCGGGAGAGAGCAGTAGTAAGCTCGAAAATCCATGTGCCAGCATGGGAGGACAATTCGCCTGTGCCAAAGTCCACGCCAAGCAAGACAACCCGACACCAATAGGCACCAGCAGTCTCACAGTCTACCCGGCAAAGGCCTGGTTATCAGCTATTCCAAAACTTCCTCCAGCTGACTCCCGAGCACAGTTCCGTCGTCGCGATCAAGTGCAATATGGAGCCAATACCGTTTTTCCCCCTCAACGGTGAATTTTGAAGGGTCGGTAAGATCTGGTGTTCCGGGAGCGTACTTCCCCGTTTGCGCGATTACGTCGATCATCAGGTTCCAGGTTCGCGCTTGACCTACCTCTGCCAAAGCGCGAGCGATCGTCTGCTTTGTCTCGTCCGAGGCTGCGAGATTGGGCACCGCTGCAGCGGCTGCTCCTGCCAGCCGGGTAACATCGGCTCGCGTCAACGCAGGACCTGTGTTCGCCGTCTCCTGAACAATAGCTTGCCCTGCGGCAAGGGCATCTTGCTGGGAAACCAACGCAGTTGGCGGATTCTCGCCGCTGGGATCGTTTAAAAGCGCTCCACGGATGATCGAAGCGAGAACAGGACCATTTCTCGTGTTAAGGTTAACAGTGCCTGCGCGCACAGCGGCCGAGTTATAAGTAAAGAAATCAAGTATTGCCCTGTCATGACTCGTCGACGAGGCGAAATCCAGGGTCTTGCCAGCCGTGGAAGAAGCGGGGTTATAAGCATAGCCAAACTCACCGACATTCTCGAAGCGCCGGTTTATCAGGGGGTAGGTCGCCGGCACAGGCGGCGGAAACGGCGCGTACGGCCCCGGTCGCAAAGAATTGAAGTTAGGGTCGTCGAACGACATGCCTTCTATACCGTAGGCGTAACTTGCGCCGCCATAGTCGATGATCGTAATCGTATTGCCAGCGGCGCCGTTAGTCGGGGGGTTGGGGTCCGGATCGTACAAATCATCGGTGTCGTATTGATCGATCAGTGCCGCTCCGACATTGAACGTGTTACGCACGTGATCGGGATCAACCACGCCAATCGCTTGGTTCATGGCATAGTCGATCATCTGGAAAAAATCCGGGTTAGCTGGGCACGGGTTGAGCGTGTGGATATAGTGCCAATGACCGTAATAGTTGGGATCCGTCAGGCGAGTGCCGGGTGTAAAATTTCCGTTTACCCAGAGCAAACCAAATCGCTGGGCGAATTCGGTATGCCTCTGCAGGCCCCAGGCATGACCCTGACCGGAGTGACCGGGATGAACAATCCAGGCATCCGGTATCGCCAGAGCCAGGTAATTCATGTCCCACCTTGCGGCTAGTGTTTGAGGCCAATCAGGCGCGGGTCGGTTCTGTTCGCGCGAAAACGTCCCGAGGTACTGAAGCAAACTCTGGCTGAACCCGATCGTTCTTTGAAGCTTTATTAATTCCTGCCGAGTCATCAGCGCTTGGTCAGTCCGCCCCGGCGAAGGAGGGTTCACTACTGCTGTCGATACTGCGGTGAAACCTGTGGTGAAAGGCAGAGTAGCCCCCAGGAAATATCGCGCGTAGTTATCTGCTGAAGCCAACGGAAACGAGGGATTATCGAAAGAGGCAGAAGCCGGCTGTTGCGTCGTGGCATAATTTCGCCAGCCCATTAACTTGTTGATCTGACTAGTGGGAAAAAAGTTACCCATGCTGCCGACTGGCGTTGTTGGAGTTATCACCGTCGGAGTTGATGGGAGAGTTGTGACGTCTGCGAACGCGACGGTACCTTTTCTTGCCAGATTTACCGGCCAGGGAGTCGTGTCAGGGGATGGTAATCCATCGATCGTCAGGTTCAAAATTCCAGTACCAGTGCCACAGTTGTTTGATGCGCTTAGGGTGACCGTGAACGATCCAGGGCTAGTCGGCGTGCCATAGATGTTTCCGGTGGTTGGATTCACAGATAACCCGTGGGGTAGGATGTCTGGCCCAAAGCTCGTTGGATTATGGTTTGTATTAGGCGTAAGAGAGAACGGCACCCCTGTGTGTCCGGAGGCGTTTACATGATTGGGTGTAAAGCCTGGCGCCTGACAAGCGGCTAGCATAATTTCGCTTTCTTCCAAAGGATACGCCGGACGCAGCCTTCGAGTAGGCCTAGTAGGTCGACCCAGGCTCGCATAGGTAGGGAATCCCCCAAGGTTTACATCAATCAGCCCGCCTTCGTCGTACACTGCAAAGGCATACCTCCCCATTACGGCATTAGGCGCAGGCTCGGGGTTCGGTCCCTGAGGAGTTACGAGCACCCAGTCCGGCGCGGTAAAACTGGATACCGGCGTGGAATCGATGCTGTTAGTCGTGCTCGCTCGAGGGATCAAGTAATGGCTGTTCCACCGAGCAAGACTGATGAAGCGCCCACTCGCGGACGCAGCGCCCGAGCTGACACTGGATGTCCGGCCTGTAGGGTCTCCCGAGAAACTACGTCTGATTAGATTCGGGATGGGTTGCGGATCGGTGATCGGTGGAACACCGTAGCGTGATGGCTGAATATTGCCGTTGGTTACCGGCTTAATGGCGATTTCCTGCTTAAGATCGCTGACCGTGATATCGAGGGCGCTACGGGCCAGCAGATCGGCGGAGGTATCGTTGTAGCTTGACTGGGCAAGCTGTCTGTCGGTGGTCGTACGTGAAAAGTAGGCCAGGGCTATGCCTGTCAAAAGCACCACTAATGCGAGAACAATCATCAAAGCGGCACCTTTGAAGGAATGATGGCGGGAGCGGAGTAACCTTTTCATGGAGTAATCAGAGGATAGGTGGAGACAGGTAAAAATAGCGTTCGTACAGCCGAATCCCGGAAACGGCTGGCCGCGGTAAGGTCGTGTTCGCATTAAGTGTGTTTTGCCAGTTGTTACGCAACTGGCCGGGAACCATATTGGCTGCACAATCGGACAGCTGGCCCGCTAGTGTGCTGATTTGCGTATTGCTAAGAAGCACTTTGCTCTTGGAATCAATCACTGCGATGTCCGCAATGATCGCTGCGATTCCCGACACATCCGTCGGCGGCGTGATCGAAAGAGTTCCGTCAGTGCGCAGATAGCAGTATTCAAACCGGAACACCTGCGGTCCGATCACTTCATACGAGGGGTCCGAACCGCTGCCTGAAGTTGGAAAAGCTGCCGAGAACTTGACTGGCATAAAAACAATCGGTGTATCCGTTGAGGAGACACCGTTCCAGACCAGGCCTTTTGCCATCCGCTCCATTTGGCTTTGAGAGTTAATCCGGTAAGCCACCAGCGAGACAGGACTTTGTGACCCACTCGGCGGATAGTAACCTGGCACAGTGCCATAGAATGTTATTTGATCGTTTCCCGTCATCGGACCGCCTACGGAGTTTGGCGCGACGGTTCCCTTCGCCCAGAAATCAACGTCGCTGCGCTTGACCAACTGAGCGAAATCGATAGCCATTCGATCAAGGACTTGTCGCGCTTGCGAGTCCGCATCCATCTGCTTATGACCGAGCGTCGTAACGGTTGCGGCGCTGTTAAGAAGCTGTGTGGCTAGCAGAACCAACAACACGAGGACGCCAACGCTGACCAGCAACTCTGCGAGGGTAAATGCGGCCTTGTGGTACCGTACCTCTTTGATCGGTTGTCTCATAATTCTTTAACGAACCGCGATTCAATTCCTATCGAATGCTGCAAACGTGTCCACTGAGCCGCTGGCATTAGCTGTGTTAGCAGCAGCAGGCCATGTGACTTTGAGGTCAGCATAACGCAACCCAGTCGGCGCCGAATTCCATGTTATGTTTAGCCTATAACGGGAATTAGCACCTAACGATGTCGTAAACTGCCCCGTACCATCAAAAAACAATGTTTTGTTCGTTCCAAACGTTATCGCGAACTGCAACGAGGTGTTTGTCGTAGTCGCTCGCAGGTCAGCAAGCGCTGCAGCAATGATGTTCGTCGCCGCGGTTTGAGACGTCGCGTGTCGATTCGTTTGTACTCCCACAGGCATCAAACCGAAAACAGCAAGCAAACAAAAGGCAGCGATACCGAGGGCTAGAGTTACCTCTACGAGAGAAAAAGCGCAATGGCTTGTCCTTTTCATCGACGATAAATTTTTACGTTGCCACCCAGGCCGCTAAACTGAATCGCCGCAATGTTAGGATTGTTACCGTCGATACTCGTGCCGTGGGTTGGTTTCAGGCCGATTTCTCCTTGATGTTTCACCGTGTAACTGCTGTTAATATTTGCTTCCCCACGAGGATTGAATCGGACAGTCTTATAAAATGTATAATTCTGTGCTACGAATGGAAAAAGAGTGCTATCGGAGCTATCGCTACTAATTCGATTGAAATGATCGAATGGCGAGCCTTCACTGTAAGGAGTGTAGGGCCTGGCAAGAAGCGTGTCAGGGATTGGTGTTGGGTTTGGAGTCGGCGAGGGATTGCCAAGATCGGTTAGATGTATTCCTTCGACCTAAACTAACTTTCCAACTTGCCTGATTCGATCCGGAGGCAGTGATGCCGCCGGGTCGGTATCCTCGAAAATCTTCGTTCCATCTTTGGATGCAACGGTAGCCAAAAGGACCCGTCCTCTTCCTGGATAAGCCGGGATGTTGTTTGTAGGTGTAACGTCAGTTGTGTTTTCTTCGTAGAACCCGACCCAAGTATAAGTGTTATTTGCTTTTGCATAGGTGCGCGCGATATCGAGCACGCCTTTGATCGTATAAGCAGCGCTGGTTACATCTCCAGCGCTCTTAAGACTTGTGAACGCCGGAGCCATTAACACCAGCAGGACAGCAATAATGCCGACGACGATCAGCAATTCGAGAAGCGTAAAAGCGCTGGAGCGTTCACGGTGTATGGCTAATCGGACTTCAATGATCCGTGATTCAACACACCGGCGGCTGACACAGCCGCGGCTACAGCGGCGCTCGCTAGCGTCGTGGGGAAACATGAGAGTGCAGGAGGAGCGCGCATTATAGCAGTGGCGCGCATTCGCGCAAGTTTCCTCCTCGGGCGAATAAGGCGCGCCCATCGGCTGGCTTCAAGGACAATCATCAATCACACATACGATACACATGTGTCCGAGATGTGGCGAAGCCGATCGATTCCGGATTGCGCGTTACCATTCACTTTTGGCGCGGCTAAGAACAGCTTTTTACAAATGACTTCTGTTGCGGCTGACGACAGCCGCCTCTACAGTTTGCCCCTTATGCCGTACAAAGATGTCGCTCCGCCTGCAGGTGAAAGAATTACCAGAACCGATAAGCTCAATGTGCCGGATCAACCGATCATTCCCTTTATCCGCGGAGATGGAACCGGACCGGACATCTGGGCCGCCAGCGAGCGCGTATTCGACGCTGCGGTTAAACAAGCATGCGGCGGCAGGAAAAAGATCGCGTGGTTCGAGGTGTACGCAGGCCAGGCAGCCAAGGACAAATTCGGCGAATGGTTGCCGGAGGATACCGTTGAAGCGTTCCGCGAGTATCACGTGGGGATCAAAGGCCCACTGACCACTCCGGTCGGCGGCGGCATCCGCTCACTCAATGTTGCCTTGCGGCAGCTCCTCGACCTTTTCGTTTGCCTGAGACCAGTTCAGTACTTCGATGGTGTCCCCTCGCCCCTTAAGCATCCGGAGAAAGTTAACATGGTAATCTTCCGCGAGAATACGGAAGACATCTACGCAGGCATCGAATTCGCCGCCGGTACGCCGGACGCGCAGAAGTTTCTGGATTTTCTGAAAAAAGACTTTCCGCAGCAGTACGAGAAAATCCGCTTTGGAACCAAACAGAAAGCGGCAGAGTTTTGGAAAAAGGTTGGCGCGCCGGAAAAGGACGACGTCTGCGTAGGAATTGGAATCAAACCGGTCAGCCGATCCGGCACGGTCCGCCTGGTGCACAGCGCCATCTCTTACGCGATAGCGAACCGCCGCAAAAGCGTGACTCTGGTCCACAAAGGCAACATTATGAAGTTCACCGAAGGCGCCTTTCGCGATTGGGGCTATGACGTGGCAAAACAATATTTCGGCGCCAAGGAGATTGATGGCGGTCCCTGGTGCGAAATTCCCATGGGCAAACCGGGTGCCGGTATTGTGATCAAGGACGCCATTGCCGATAACGCGCTGCAGCAATTTCTGTTGCGGCCAGCCGAGTACGACGTGATCGCCACGCTTAATCTGAATGGGGATTACATGAGTGATGCCCTGGCCGCGGAGGTGGGTGGAATTGGAATAGCACCGGGAGGAAACATTAATTACATCACCGGCCACGCGGTCTTCGAAGCAACCCATGGCACAGCGCCGAAGTACACCAATCAGGACAAAGTGAATCCCGGCTCGGTGATTCTTTCCGGCGAAATGATGTTCCGTTACATGGGCTGGACTGAAGCAGCCGACCTGATTCTAAAAGGCCTGAGAGGCGCCATTGCGAGCAAGCGTGTTACATACGATTTCGCGCGCTTAATGGAAGGAGCGACTGAGATCAAGTGTTCGCAATTTGGTGACAACGTGATCGAACACATGTGATCGCCCGTAGGAGCAAATGACGAAGCACAAATGAGGAAAAACAAAGGAATGACGAGGCACCGGCGGGATTCGTTAAAGCATTACGCCGTTAAATCGGGTTTACGATTGCACGATTCAACGAGTCAACGAGTCAATGTGGCGAAGCGATTCATCATCTGTTTACTGCTGGGTTTATTAGCGGGAGCCGGCAGCACTCTCGCTGAGAAGCGCAACATCACGGAAAAGGACCTGTTCGATTTCGTCTGGATCGGGGATCCGCAAGTTTCACCAGACGGATCGCGCGTCGCCTTTGTTAGGGTGACAGTCAACGAGAAGAAAGAAGGTTACAATACTTCCATCTGGAGTGTTCCGGTTACGGGCGACGAACAGCCTCGTCAACTGACAAAGGGCGATCACGATTCCACGCCGCGCTGGTCGCCAGATGGGAAATCTCTGCTCTTCCTGCGTGCGCCTGAAAAGGATGGCAAGGCCGAGCCGCCACAACTGGCGATGATGCCAATGGCAGGCGGCGATTCGTTTGTCTTTACCGATCTGCCGAGGGGCGCAGGAACTCTAAGCTGGGCGCCGGATGGAAAAACGATCGCGTTCACGAGCGATACAAACGCGGAAGACCTGGCCAAACAGGAAAAGAAAAAAGCAAAAGAAGAAGAATCAAAGAAATCAGGCGGCGGTAATGCTCCCACCGGCGGAGACGAACACGAGAGCGATGTTCGCGTGATCACACACGCCGTTTATCGCCAGGACAACGAAGGCTACATTGACCCCAAACATCCTACACATATCTGGCTGGTGAGCGCGCCACGCAGTGCCGACGAAAAGGTAAAACCGCGCCAGCTCACCAAGGGCCGATTCGACGAAGACAGCGCGACCTGGTCCAAGGACGGTTCGCAGATTTACTTCACATCGGACCGGAATGACGAACCGTACTATGAACTGCCCAGGACCGATCTGTATTCGGTGGCAGTGGCTGGCGGCGAACCAGTAAAAATCACGACGCTTGATTTACAGATCGGGGGCTTTGGCCCCGGAGGAGGCGCGCTGTCGCTCAGTCCCGGCGGGAAACAGGTTGCGTTTACCGCATCCACGACGCGCCCAATTACCTCATATACGCAGCCTGATCTCTGGGTCCTGGATCTTTTACCAAATGCAAAGCCTCGCAATGTGACCGCGAACTTTGATTTCGATGTGCCCGGGTTCGTGATTGGGGACAGTGCACCGCCACGGGCCGGTGGACAAAACAAGCCGATCTGGACGCCGGATGGCAAAGGCCTCATCGCCGTTTATTCCAAGGAAGGGAAGGCAAATCTCGCGCAGTTCGATCTGCCTGTCGCGCAAGACGCCGATCTCGGCAAGGCTGGAGTGCACGATCTAACTTCCGAAAACTACGGGGTAACGAGTTTTCGCGCGTCACCTGACACCTCGAAGTTGGTTTACGTCGTTTCTACACCTACGCGCATCAACGATCTTTTTGTCCTGGATCGAACGTCCGCTGATGCGACTCCCAAACAAGTGACGCACGTCAATGACGAACTCTTTTCTAAACTAAACCTAACCGAGCCGGAAGAGATCTGGTACAATAGTTTTGACGGCAAGCGCATTGAAGCCTGGTTGCAGAAGCCACCTAACTTCGATGCACACAAGAAATATCCGCTGATCCTGAATATTCATGGCGGTCCGCATGTCGCGTACGGTCCTATCTTCGATCACGAATTCCAGTGGATGGCGGCCAAGGGTTACGTGGTCCTTTATCCGAATCCACGCGGCAGTACCACCTACGGCCAGGAATTTGGAAATGTCATTCAGTACCATTATCCCGGGGACGACTACAAAGATCTGATGGCTGGCGTGGATGAAACGATCAAACGCGGTTACATCGACGATAAAAAACTCGGCGTGACTGGCGGCAGTGGCGGCGGGCTACTTACCAACTGGGTCGTAGGTCAAACCAACCGCTTCGCCGCAGCTGTTGCGCAACGAGACATCGCTAGTTGGGAAGATTGGTGGTATTCGGGGGACTTTACACTCTTCCAGCCGACGTGGTTCAAGGCGCCCCCATTTGAAGACCCGCAGGAGTATCGAGCCCGTTCGCCCATCAACTACATCAAGAATGTGACGACGCCGCTGATGTTGATCCTTGGCGAAGCCGATTACCGGACACCGCCCGGCGCTGGTGGAGAACAAATGTTTCGAGCGCTCAAATTCCGCAAAATTCCAACTGTGATGGTGCGTTTTCCTAACGAATCGCACGAGCTCTCGCGTTCCGGTCAACCCTGGCACCGCGTCGAACGTCTGCAACATATCGTTGGTTGGTTCGACCATTGGCTGATGGGCGCGCCCAAACCGGAATACGACATCGCGCCGGAAGGGGCAGCGAAAAAAGGCAGCTCACAAAAGCCGCTAAATGACGGTCGCGGTTAATGACAAACTATTGTTTTTGTCGTGTCGGCCAAACCTTTCCGGTCGCCGGCGATTCGCAGGTGCATGAGATGTGAACGGCCATCCTTGAATACTGCCGGGGTTGGGATGCGAAAGCCATGCCGGCCATTTCCGAAGCCCGCGTCCACGAGGTCATCCCGGAACTGGTTCGCTGGCGCGCGGAGCACGTACTTGTCATCCTTCCACAGCTCCACGTTGACCTGAGCATCGCGATCGAGTTTGTCCCAAGCCCAACCAGAAATCAGCGTGCAGTCTGCGCGCTCGATTTTCGCCATGTAATGCGGCAAGCGCGCTGCGCCAATGCGACCCGAAAAAATCAGCAGACCGAAGCAAACAGCGTTAAAGGTAATGAACACAGCCAACGCCCGCGAAACCAGACCGTCCCGCCAATAGCGATGAACCTTGCCCCAGCGCGAAAAAATGTGGAACGCGGAAAGCAATACCGCCTGATAGAACCCGTAAACAATGTAGTGAAGCTCGGGACCGTGCCAGAGGCCCATCAGTCCGAAAGCGAGAAAATAGCCCACAATTGGTGCGACTTCCTTGTGTGCAAACCATTTGCCGCGCATGGCTGCATAGAGGAACCGCATGTACACATGATCGCGAAACCAAAATGAGAGTGTGATATGCCAGCGGTTCCAGAAATCGCGGATATTCCGGGCGAGAAACGGCCGATCAAAGTTTTCCGGCGTGTGGACGCCGAAAAGATAACTCAGGGCAATCGCAAAAGCGCTGTAGCCGGCAAAATCAAAAAACAAATAGAAGCTGTACGCATACATATAGCTAGCCAATGCGCCGATGCTTCCACTGGTGGCGGCCCGCTCCAGCCAATATTGTTTGATTAAAGCAGCCAGGATGAATTTGTACAAGAAACCGCGAAATATCCGATGCACAGCCCCGTCCAGGTCGGCAAGGAATTCGGCGCGGCTGCGCCTCTTTCTCCATTCACCTGCGAAGCGCTGGTAACGGTCAATGGGGCCCGCTGAAATGGTCGGGAAGAAAAAAAGAAACATCAAAAACTCAAGAGATCCCGGGAGAGCGATCACCTTATCCCGCAGGCAAAACACGACATCCAATGCCCGAAACGTGATGTAGGAAATTCCGAGAAAACCAAACTCGCTTCCGGGGGATATGACGGGAAAGAATTTGGATGCCGCGAGTGGGACCAGGCCGGCTGCGATTGCAACATAAAACGGCCAGCAAGCTCGTGCCCCGCCCTTTGCAAATATCAGCACGGTTGCCCATTGCCAGACGGCAAAACCAATGACGATCCAGATTTCACGTATGGAAAAATGGGGCTGAACATTTAACAACCCGTGATACTGCACGAGGAGCATTCCAGCCGTCACCAGCGTCGCCCAGCGCCAGCCTGCTTTGCCAAACAGACCCAGAATGAGGGTCGGAACTGCTACGTAAAGCAGCAGGCCAAAATAGGTGAAATCGG
>DATBEX010000168.1:0-9846 GCA_036558805.1 Candidatus Udaeobacter sp. | reverse complement strand
GAAGACGCGAAGGAAGCCTCGGTCCTGCTGAATGTCGCTCTGACCAAGCGCAACAGTGTGCCGATGTGCGGCGTACCATATCACGCGGCGCAAACCTATATCGCAAAATTGATCAAGGCAGGCCGGCGCGTGGCGATCTGCGATCAGACCAGCGAGCCGCAACCGGGGAAAATCGTTTCCCGCGACATCACCCAGATCATCAGCGCGGGGACGGTCAGTGATCTCGACCTGCTCGAATCGAAACGAGCGAATTATCTGGCCGCAGTTTACGCTGATGAAGGCGCATTTGGTTTTGCATACGCAGATCTGACCACTGGCGAGTTTCGACTCACGCAACTCCGGGATCGGCAATCTCTGCTCGACGAACTCGCGCGTGTGTCGCCGTCAGAACTGTTGATTAGTTCTGAACAGAAGGATCACCTTGACCAGATCGATCACGCGCTTGAGTACGACAGCTACGCGTTCTTGCCCGAGCAAGCAATCTTCACCTTATGCGAGCATTTCAAAACCAAATCACTGGATGGATTTGGCTGCGGAGAAATGCGGCAAGCGGTCGCGGCCGCGGGCGCAATCGTTCATTATTTGAAGCATCAGCTTCGCCGTAACATCGATCATCTCACCTCCCTGCGCTGCGACGCGCCTGTAGATTACGTCATGCTGGACGCAGCAACACAAACAAATCTTGAGCTGGTTGAATCCCGCGGCACACGTAACACCAGTTTGCTCGCCGTACTCGATCGCACCCTCACGCCGATGGGTGCACGCAAATTGCGTTCATGGATTTTACAGCCGTTGCGCAATCTGCGTGAACTCGCGCGCCGCCAGCAATTGGTCGGCGATCTGCTGCAGGAAACAGATCTGCTTGCGGCTATCCGCACCGAGCTGAAATCCATTCGAGATATCGAACGCGCAACGTCACGGTTGAGCCAGGCCTCGGGAAATGCGCGAGATCTCGTAGCCCTGAAATTTTCGCTACAAGAAGTCCCCAAGCTAAAGAACGCGTTACAGCCACTCATTGAGAGAATTGAATTCGGAAAGAGTCCTGTAGAGGCGCCCGCGAACGATTCAAAGCAGGCGACACGCCTGCCACTACAGCTGCAAAATGACATTCGCGAAATGCCGGCGCTGACTGAGAAGCTCAGATGCGCGCTCGTAGATGATCCGCCACTTACACTAAAGGAAGGTGGAATTTTTCGCGATGGATACGATGCAGACCTTGACGAACTGCGACGAGCGTCGCGGGATGGAAAGAATTGGATCAGCCATTTGCAGGAGCGCGAGATCGCTGCAACGGGCATCAAGTCACTTAAGGTACGTTACAACTCCGTTTTTGGATATTTCATCGAAGTAACAAAATCGAACCTTTCGAATGTGCCTGCGCACTACACGCGCAAGCAAACCACGGTGGGAGGTGAGCGATTCGTCACTCCTGAGTTAAAGGAGATCGAGGCAAAAATCCTCGGCGCGGATGAGCGCGCGCGCCAACTCGAGTACCAGCTTTTCCAAAGACTGCGCGAAGAAACTCTGCGCGAACTGGCGCCAATCCAGCAAACTGCGGCGGCGATCGCGGTTCTCGATGTCATTTGTGCACTGGCTGAAACAGGCCGGTTGTTCCGTTATTGCCGCCCGCAATTGGACAATACGCTGAGGCTTGTGATCAAAGACGGACGTCATCCGGTACTCGACCAGAATCTCGTGGACGAAAAATTTGTGCCTAACGACACGTCGCTGGATGGGGAGACGATTCGACTTGCGATCGTGACCGGCCCGAACATGGCGGGAAAATCCACTTATATTCGCCAGGTCGCTTTGATTGTGCTGATGGCTCAAATTGGCAGCTTCGTCCCCGCCGAGAGCGCAGAGATCGGGCTGGTCGATCGTATTTTCACACGCGTTGGAGCCAATGACGATATAGGACGCGGCCAATCCACGTTCATGGTGGAGATGAACGAGACTTCAAATATCGTGAACAATGCGACCGAACACAGCCTGGTGATTCTAGACGAAATCGGCCGTGGCACATCCACATTTGACGGCCTCTCCATCGCGTGGAGCGTCGCCGAGTTTCTGCACGACAGGATCAAAGCGCGGACCCTATTCGCCACCCATTATCACGAGTTGACCAAACTCGCCGCAGAATGCAAAGGCGTTTCCAACTTCAACGTCGCAGTCCGCGAGTGGAACGATCAAATCATTTTCCTGCGCAAAATCATCCCTGGCGGCGCCGACAAAAGTTACGGCATCCAGGTCGCGCGTCTGGCAGGTTTGCCGAAGGAGATTCTTGATCGGGCAAAGGAAATTCTTTCGCATCTGGAAAATCCGAACGGCGTAACGACGGTGCCAAAGCACAAAAGGTCGACATCAGCCAAATCCGCTGCGGACAAGCCGCAACTCGACTTGCTTTAGCCCACGTAAGCGAGGCGTATCCCACACACAATTGCATATTGTGATACGCTATTTGTAATGGCCGTTAAGACGGAAAAGGAGCTAAACGAAACACATCGCAATCTGTGGCTCAAAGCAGTGGCCGCAGTGGAGCTGCGCAATTTCGGCTACGCAATTTCGCTTTTGCAGGAAGTCCTGAAACAGGAACCGCAATTTCTGACAGGCCGTCAATTGCTGCGGCGCACGGAGGTCACGAAAAACAAATCAACCAAACGAAGTTTCTTCAATATCTCAACCGCGCCAATCGCTGTCATGAAGGGTCAGCGAGAAATCAAGAAGGACCCGAAACGTGCAGTTGAGATGTTGGAGAAAGTCCTGGAAGACGAGCCTTACAATCGACAGGCAAACATGGCCCTAAGGGAGGCCGCAACAGCAGCGGGTTGGCCAGAGATTGGGGTGCTCGCTCTCCAAACCTTGCTCGAAGAAAATCCGCGCGACGTCAAGGTGTTGCACGAGCTTGGACGTTTGTATCACGAGCTTGGAGAGAACGACCAGGAGGTCGAAGTCTATAATCAAATCATCGAAATCAATCCACTGGATGCCGAAGCCCTCCGTCTGGGCAAAGACGCGGCCGCCCATGCGTCCATGAAAAGCGGTGGGTGGACGCAGGCGGAAAGTTACCGTGACCTGATCAAGGATAAAGATATGGCGATTTCGCTCGAGCAACAAAGCCGTATCCGGTTGACCGGTAAAGCACTCGAGCAACAGATCGGCGAAACGTACGCACGTCACAAGGCGGAGCCAACGAATGTCGACCTTGCAAGACGCTTGGCTGCGTTGAACGAACAAAAGGAAGATTTGGAAGCAGCGGCCGGCTGGTATCAATACGCGGCCGACCTGACCAAGGGAGCAGACACTGCATTAGTCCGAAAAGTTTCGGATTTGAGAATCAGGTGCCTGGAGCGGCAGATCGCCGCGCACGAGGAATTTCTCTCAACACACGACCCCACCCAGGAGTCCCATGCAAGAACCTCTGAGGATCTAAAGGCCGCGAAGGCGAAGCGAGCAGAAATCCTCATTGGAACCGCACGTGAACACGTCGCCCGAAACCCGACTGATCTTCAGCTTCGGTTCGAGTTGGGCGAACATCTCGTTAGTGCCGGGCATTTTCGGGAAGCCGTGCCAGAGCTCCAGCGGGCGCGGCAAAATCCCCATACGCGTTTGAAAGCGATGAACCTGCTCGGCTGCTGTTACGGCGAGCTTGGGATGCTTGACCTTGGAATCAGACAATTAGAGGAGGCGTCGAAGGAAATTCTGCCAATGGACGGTATGAAGAAAGAGATCGTCTACAATCTTGGACTTATTTACGAGCGGATGGGTGAGAAGGAAAGATCGCTTGTCTGCATGAAGCAGATTTACGAGGTCGAACACGGTTACAAGGACGTCGCGACGCGCGTGGAAAGCTCATACGAGCAAAATATCTGAGGTCTGACCGCCTTTCCAAGCCTGGTCTCGCTTATCGATGCATGAACAACGTCTCAGACAAAGCCCCGCGATTATTTAAAGGTTCGCCCGCATCCAAGCCAGCGCCTGTATTCGATTCTTAATTGGCTGGATGCTCCAGCCCATTCAATCGGAAAAACACATGAAAAGTAAAATCACAAATGTTTCGAAGTTTTGCGTTCTACCTTTGGTGGTTGCGGCGCTCAGCGTGGCCGGCGGGGCCACTGCGCAGGACGCTCCTGCCAGCAAGAGTTCCTCGCTTAGCGCGAAGGACAAGACTTTCATGAAGAAAGCGGCGAAAGGCGGAATGATGGAGGTCGCCATGGGAAATCTGGCTGAGCAAAACGGCCAGAGCGGAGATGTAAAATCATTCGGCAAGCGCATGGTGACCGACCATGGCAAAGCCAATGACGAGCTAAAATCGATTGCGTCACAAAAAGGTGTCACACTCACCGGCAAAGAGCCGACTCTTAAGTGGAACTCGGACAAGGCTTACATAACCGCAATGGTTCAGAATCACGAAAAGGACCTGGCCGAATTTCAGGAGGAAGCAAAAACCGGAAGCGATCCTGAAGTGAAAAAGTTTGCCGAGGACACGGCCAAGATGGTTCAGGAACATCTTGACCTGGCCAAAGAAACTCAGAGCAAGCTGCAATAAGGAACGCACTAACTGAACGATGCGGCACGCCTCAAAAAGCGTGCCGCATTTTTTATTCAGATTGAAACAGATGTGTAGCGGCAAAACCGTCTTGGCTTTTGCAATGCAAAACTCAATTCTTTAATCGATGCGCAAGACCAAGATCATTTGCACAATCGGCCCGGCAACAGAAAAGACCGAGGTGTTGCGTCAGCTAATCCAGGAAGGAAGCGACGTCTTCCGATTGAACATGAGCCATGCCACTCACGAGTGGGTGCGCGAGATTGTTCCGCGCATCCGAATGCTTTCGAAAAGAGCGGGTCGGCCAATTGCTCTTCTACTCGATACACAAGGACCGGCGATCCGGACTGGCGATCTGAAAACCAATTTGGTTTTGAAGCCAGGCGACATTCTGGAATTCACCGTAGGCGGCGCAAAGAGCAGGGAACGCTATTCGGTGGACGTAAATTACCGCGGCTTTGCCGAGGACGTAACCGTTGGCGACATCATTCTGGTCGATAATGGCTTGATCAAATTGCTCGTACTGGCCAAGAGGAAAAATAGTGTTCGCTGCAAGGTTTTGACACGCGCCATCCTCGGTTCGCGGCGGCATATCAACTTGCCGGGTGTACG
This sequence comes from Candidatus Udaeobacter sp., assembly GCA_036558805.1. Lineage (GTDB taxonomy): Bacteria > Verrucomicrobiota > Verrucomicrobiia > Chthoniobacterales > UBA10450 > Udaeobacter. The sequence goes on along the minus strand of DATBEX010000168.1, from coordinate 4,688 downwards.
CGTGAATCTTCCCTGCCTCACGCGCAAGGACCTGGCCGACATATCTCTGGGCGTCGAGATGGGCGCGGACTTCTTCGGTTTGAGTTTTGTACGCGAGAAAAACGACATCGAACAACTGCGAAAACTCCTGTCGAGGAAAGGGAGCAAGGCACAGATCGTGGCAAAGATCGAGGATCAACTGGCGGTTCGCTCAATCGACAAGATAATCGAGAGTGCGGACGCGATCATGGTCGCGCGTGGCGATTTGGGAATTGAATGCCCGATGGAAGACTTGCCAATCATCCAGCGCAGGATTGTCAAGAATTGTCTTCGGCTGGGCAAACCGGTCATCGTCGCAACCCAGCTGTTAGAATCGATGACGGCAAATCCTTTGCCCACTCGCGCCGAGATCACCGACGTAGCAAATGCAGTTTTCGAACAAGCTGATGCTGTCATGCTTAGTGGTGAGACGACGATTGGCCGTTATCCGGTTGAGTGCGTTGAAGTCTTGCGGCGCGTCGCGATCCGCATCGAAAGGAGCGGTGGCGCGGGCTACGCAGAGAAGGCGCTTTTGGAAAATATCCGACAGAAAATGGTCGCATCGGCAGTAGCCCTGGCGAACTCCTTGCAGGATTCAAAGCTGGTTGTCTTCACCCTGCAGGGAAGGATGGCTGGGTACGCTTCAAATCTACGGCCGGAGCGCGCACCCATCTTTGCTTTCACTTCTAGTGAGGAAGTTTACAGGCAGCTCGCGCTTTATTGGGGAACGTTTCCGGCCTGCATCGATTTTACCGGCGGTCCAGACAAAACAATGGCAGCGGCCGAGAAGCTCCTGCGCAAGAAGAAGCGGGTTGCTCCAGGAGACCGCATGGTAATCATTAGCGACGTGCGCATGGGCGAGGCATTGATCGATTCGATCCAGGTGCGTGTAGTGAAATGACAGTGATGAACAAAACGCGCGGACTCAAACGTCCGCGCGTGTTAAAGGCGGGATATTCGACCCCCGGTTAAGCTTCCACCGGCAATTCCACATCCACCGGGCGTTCCTTCTTGCTGAGCGCACGACGAAGTTTCGAGAGCGCGATGTTTTGCAACTGCCGAATGCGCTCGCGTGTAACGCCAAATTTTTTACCTACTTCCTCCAGTGTTTTCGGCTTTCCGCCATCAAGGCCGAACCGCTGGAAAATGATCTTCTTCTCCCGATCATCCAGAACGTCGAGCAGCCCGCCGACTTCATTTCGCAGATTCTTATCGCGCAACAGTTCAAAAGGCGTTTGAGCGTCCTCGTCGCCTACGATCTCACCAAACTCTGTGGAATCATCATCGCTGATCGGCGCATCGAGGGATGCCGGGCGAATCGACACGGTCTTTAGCTGCGAAACTTTTCCGCTCGCGATCCCAATCTCGTCACCCAGCTCTTCGTCGGTTGGCTCACGGCCAAGCTCCTCGCTCATCTGTAAAGAAACCCGACGCATCTTGGAGATCTTATCAACCAGATGCACAGGCAGACGGATCGTCTTGCTCTGGTTGGCCAGCGCTCGCTTGATGGATTGCTTAATCCACCACGCAGCGTACGTGCTAAGTTTTCCGCCCTTGGCCGGATCGAAGCGTTCCACGGCTTTCATCAAACCGATATTTCCCTCTGAGATCAGGTCGAGGAGCGGCAGGCCGAGATTCGCGTAGTCGTGAGCAATCTTGACGACCAGTCGCAAATTGGACCGAATCATCAACGCTCGAGCTTCGCGATCGCCCTTCTTGATCTTAGCGGCCAGCTCAATCTCCTGCTCCGGAGTCAACAGCGGGATTTGCCCGATCTCGCGCAGGTAAATCTTAATTCCGGTATCGCTATCTTCAGCAGCCATATAACTCTTTTTCATCAATCATTTTTGGGGGGTCGACTCGACAGCTTCCCGTAAGCTGTATTCGCTAGAGCCTCGTCGATCGCGCGTTGTAGCATTCTGGGAAGTATTTAACAAGGTTAAATATTCGGAATAGTGACAGTTGCCGGACGCCTCCTGTTCAATCTTTTTGGAGGCTCGTGTTTGCCCTGTGTTCTAGGGTTATTTAGAACGAGTCCTCACTAATTCTACGAGATCTGCAGAGCAACGTCGCCTCCCACTTTAGAGGGATATTTGACACTTTTCCGTCCGACGATTTTCTGCGACCCTCCAACGGCGATGCTGGCGAAAATCTACTCCGCGGCCGTTTATGGCGTGGACGCTTATGAGGTAGAAATCGAAGTCAACGGCGCCGGCGGGGATCCAAACATTGTTATCGTCGGGCTGCCGGACGCCGCCGTGAGAGAGAGCCGCGATCGGGTTACTACTGCTATTGCCAACAGCGGTTATTACTGGCCGCGAGGACGTACGACGATCAATCTTGCCCCCGCCGACATCAAAAAAGAAGGACCCAGCTTCGACCTGCCCATCGCCCTTGGGATGATCGCCGTAACAGAAGGATTAGACAGCTCCCCGTTTGAAAACTTCAGCTTCGTAGGCGAGCTCGCGTTGGATGGGACAGTCCGAGCGGTCAAAGGCGTGCTGCCGGTTGCGCTGGAGGCCCGGCGACGAGGCAAGCGCGCATTGTTCGTTCCGGAAGCGAACGCCCTGGAAGCCGCGATGGTTGATAAGATCGACACCTACGGCGTTCAAAATTTGCGACAGACATTTGGTTTCTTGCGTGGCGAAATTCCCCTTCTTCCGACTCGCGCCGATTTGAGCCGGTTCTTTTCTGCACACCAGAGTTATGATGTTGACTTCGGAGACGTTAAAGGTCAGGGGCATGTAAAACGTGCTGTCGAAGTGGCGGTGGCTGGCGGTCACAACGTCTTGATGGTCGGGCCACCCGGGTCGGGAAAATCGATGCTGGCCAAACGAATTCCCACCATAATTCCGCCTCTCTCACTCGAGGAAGCGATTGAGACTACGAAAATTCATAGTATCGCCGGGCTGCTTGACGCTGAAAAATCCTTCGTCTCTACGCGACCATTCCGGCCGCCACATCACACCATCAGCGACATTGGACTGCTTGGCGGAGGCGCGTTTCCAAACCCCGGTGAAGTGAGTCTGGCCCACAACGGTGTGCTTTTTCTCGACGAGCTGCCTGAGTTCAAAAGATCGGCATTGGAGGTGATGCGCCAGCCGCTCGAAGACGGGAAAGTCACCGTCTCCCGCGCTGCGGGCAGCGTCACCTTCCCCTCTGAGTTCATGCTGGTCGCTGCGATGAATCCGTGCCCCTGCGGCTACTTTGGCGACCTTAAACGCGAGTGCCGTTGCGGTCCGGCGCAGGTGCAGCGTTATCGTCAGCGCGTTTCCGGTCCGTTGCTGGATCGCATCGACCTGCACATTGAAGTGCCGGCGGTCGAGTATCGAGATGTTGCTAGCGAACGCGTTGAAGAGACCTCTGCCGCGATCCGTGAGCGAATTGTTCGCGCGCGTCAGCATCAACGGGACCGTTTTATGGGAGACACAAAGGTAAATTGCAACGCGCGCATGGCCACCCGCCATCTGAAGCAACACTGCAAGCTCACTCAGGATTCGCAGGAACTGATTCGCGTGGCCATGAATGAATTGAACCTAAGCGCCCGTGCTTACGATCGGATCCTGAAAGTTTCCCGAACCATAGCGGACCTCGACGGCAGGACCGAGATCTCACCTGAGCACGTAAGCGAAGCCATTCAATATCGTACTTTCGATCGCACGCTTTGGATCTAGTTTGAAAGCGATCACAATTTTCTGCGCCGCGATCCTCATTTTTGGAGGGTGCAATCGGTCCAATGTAACGGTTCGGGCCCGTTACCACAACGCGGCCACATCTGGCAACGAGAATGGACTCCCGCTGTGATTGATTCACTCCGCGAAGCCGAACGACGAATGAATGGTGTAATTCTGCTTGGCGCGGAGATGCCGACGAAATCGTGGGGCTCGTTCACGAATGGCAAAACTCGTTCCTTGACTGTTCCTTAAACCGCCGAGCAGCCGGTAGCTTGTTTACGCTTGCCTGCTGATCCATGGTTGGTAGTTGCCAGCGACTGGCACTCTTGTTCGTGATTGAAATCGTGTTCGCGTAATCGATTACGAGATGGGCAAGGTTAAGAGTTTTGAATCCAATTAACGCCTTCGGGACATCTCAAAGGAAACAAGAAACTCTCGTAAATATGAAACCACAATGCATAACGACAGAAGGGGGCCGTGATTCGTGCGAACACGCGGTGAGCAGACATGATCGGGCGCCGATTACAGACTATAGCTATCACTCTGTTGCCTTCGGAGAATCCAGCGGACGCTATCTGCGCAATCCTGCGCAATCGTTCTGGAATATCGCGGACAATTATTTGAAGGGCGAAGCGCGACACGAGTTCCAGAGTGAAGCGATACTTTTTGCGTTCATCACCGTCACTGCGGCTCTTCCCTTGATCAACAACGGGCACGCGCTGATAGAGTTTGTGCGTGCGATCACTCCTCACTAGGCGGCGTAATTTTCGGCACTTTGTTGCCGTGCTCTCGTTGTCGCTTTCGGGCTGTGGCCCGGGGAGTGATCGCCTCCTCGAAGAGACTTTTGAGCGGCTTTACACGATTCAGCCGACTGCGGACATAAGCATTCAAAATGGCGATGGCGCCGTTTTGGTTTATGGATCGAACACAAACGAAATGCGGGTCCACGCGACGAAGAAGTCCTACAGTCGCACGCGGTTGAAAGAGATCGCAGTT
>DATBEX010000167.1:0-8784 GCA_036558805.1 Candidatus Udaeobacter sp. | reverse complement strand
GGCGCGACTTCATCCCGCGCGAGACCTTCCCAGGTTTGGCGTTTTCGAATTAAGGCAAACTTGTCACCATGAACCAGCGCTTCCGCGGGCAATGGGCGCGAGTTATAATTGGACGCCATCACAAAGCCGTACGCGCCAGCGCTCATGATGGCGAGCAAATCGTCTTCATGGAGTTCTGGCATTTTCCGATCCAGCGCAAAGAAATCGCCTGATTCGCATACCGGCCCAACAATGTCGATCTTCTCGCGACCCTCGTTTTTGCTCGGTTCCGCAACCGGCACAATCTCGTGATAGCTCTTATAAAGCGCAGGTCGAATCAGGTCGTTCATGCCGGCATCGACAATAGCGAATTTCTTCGCGCCTGTTTTTTTGATGTAACGCACGCGGGTCAGCAATACACCACCGTTTCCTACAAGAAAGCGCCCAGGCTCGACCAGGATACGAAGGTCCAGCTCGCGCAAGGGCGGAACAATTGCCGCAGCGTAATCGCGGACGCTGAATGCAAACGATTCGCTGGCGTGCTCGTGCCACCATTTGCCTGATCCGCTCTCCAGCGCGCGCTGATAAATAATTCCCATGCCTCCACCAACGCTAAGGAATTTGATTCCATATTTTGATTTTAGTTCGCGCACAATCGGCGTCACTTTTCCAATCGCGCTCGCGAAGGGCTCGGCTTCTGCAATTTGCGAGCCGATATGCATTTGGACGCCAACAAGCTCGATGTTGCGCATTTTGGCGGCTTGCTCGTAAACCGCGGCGATGCGGTCCAGCGCGATACCGAACTTATTTTCATGCGAGCCCGTTGAGATGTACTCATGCGTATGCGAATCGACATCGGGATTGACGCGCAATGCAATCGGGGCGCGTGTTTTTTTTGCACCTGCGATGCGATCGATGTGGTCCAGCTCCGCTTCACTTTCGACGTTGAAACTGCAAACTCGCTGCTCAAGCGCGTACTCGATTTCCTCACCCGCCTTACCTACCCCTGCGAAGGTGCATTTGGCGGGATCGCCGCCCGCTGCAATGACCCGATAAAGTTCGCCGGCCGAAACAATGTCGAACCCGGCCCCCGTGTCGGCGAGCAACTTCAGGATCGCTTGGTTTGAGTTTGCTTTGACTGCGTAGCAAATCAGATGGTCCAGCGGCGTGAGCGCAGCGTCCAGGCGTGAGTAATGATCGAGAATTGTTCCCGCGCTGTAAACATAGACCGGGGTGCCGAGTTTCTCCGCGATGCGGGCAAGATCGACGTCTTCACAATAGAGCTGCCCTCCGCGATAACGAAATGAATGCACGAATCACTGTAGTCGCTGCGCTGTGCGAAGCGCAACGCCGCCCCTTAGCCAAGCACTCTCAATGCAATATTGAAAACCGCGATCAAGGCGACGCCTATCGAAAAGCTTGTCAGCACAAGTTTTTTGTCATGCTTGAGCAGTTCTCCAATTACAGCATGCGTGGCCAGGTAGAGAAATCCTCCCCCGACATGCGCCATGATCAAGCCAAGCCAAAACGTGGAAACGTGGCCCAGCCAGAGCATCCCGATCAACCCGCCAAGGAGCGTAGTCGCTTCAACGGCTGCCACCCAACCGAGCGCAGTCGAGCGTCGGAGTCCCGCGCCGATCAAAAGACTACCGAGTGCGAGGCCTTCGGGGACTTTGTGGATGCAAAGAGCTAAGAACAACGACCACTTTGTGGCGTCCGTTGAAGGCGCCTGCGGTTGAATTCCAAGGGCCAAACCGTCGGTGGTGCTGTGAATCGCCAATGCGACAATCAGCGCGGTAGCGATTTCGCTGAAATGCCGCGTTGCATCCGCATCGAAATGACTGGCAGCGCAAGCCGGACAAACGTGATGGAGATGCTTGCTGATGAAGAAAAACAGAAAATATCCGGTGGCGGCAGCCGCTACGACCAGCCACACGCCGCTATAGCTCAAGCTTTCAGGCAAAATTGCAAAGATCGTTACGCCGAGCAGCGTTCCAGCCGCGAAACTTATCAACGCGCAAAGGGGCTTGTGCTCCAGGCGCAACGAAGTGCTGATCGCTCCGCCGGCAACGGCGAAGGCGTAAGCCGCGACGACCTGCCAGAGTGGATTAACCATTCAGGGACGCGCCGGTGCGTGATCTTCGCGGCAATGGTGCGTCTCAATCGTGACGTGGACCAGTTCGTGATGTCCGCGTAGCAACGCCCGATAGGATTCGCAGCTCTTCGGCTGATGCGCGACGACAGAGATCATTGCCGCATATTTTCCGATACCGACCTGCCAGACATGGAGATCGGTCACGAGCGAATCACCATCGCTCTCCATCGCGCGTCGAATTTCATCGGGCAAATCGGAAGAGGCCGGCGTCCGATCCAGCAAGATGCCGCTCGTATCGCGCAATAGCGTGTAAGCCCACGAAAAAACGACGCCGCTGCCCACGACCCCCACGACCGGATCAAGCCAGGCCAAGCCAAGGAATTTGCCGCCGGTCAACGCCGCAATCGCCAATACGGAAGTAAATGCATCGGCAAGCACATGCATATACGCTGCACGCAGATTGAGGTCGTGCTGATGAGAACTCCCGCCGCCGTGTTCGTGAGGGCGATCCGCGAGGAGAGCTGCGCAACCGAGGTTTACAAATAATCCAATGCATGCGATGCCGATCGCCTCGTTAAAATGAATTTCCAGAGGAACAAACAGACGGTGGACTGATTCGCCTGCCATTAGAAGTGCCACGATCGAGAGCACCACGGCACTGGTGAACCCGCCGAGCACGCCAATTTTCCCCGTGCCAAAACTGAAGCGCGCGTTGCCGGCTTGCGTTCTTGCGAAGTAGTAGGCGACGGCGGTTATCAAAAATGCAAGGACATGCGTGCTCATGTGCCAGCCGTCGGCCAGCAACGCCATGGAGTTAGACATCCATCCAACCACGATCTCGACGACCATCATGGCCGCCGTCACCACGATCACGATTCGAGTGCGCCTCTCCGCATGCGAAAAATCCGGAACGAAATCGTGTGTCTTACGAAACCGGGAGTGATCAGTCCGATGCATGACGGGTAAAAATAGCGCGCTTATCGCAAAGTCAGTCGAAAAATTGTCCGGCTGATTGGTTAGGTAATTCTAATGTCGCCGAGGTTGTTATGGTTACCGCGAATCCCGCGTTTCCTCGGAAGGGGTTCGAGCATGCCGCCACAACGCGAAAAATGAAATGAGGATTAGTAATGCGCCAAACGTGCAGACGATCGCTGCGCCGGATGGCAGGTCCCACCAGTAAGACAGAAATAATCCTGCGATTCCGCCGATCAAAGCGATGATCCAGCCGATGAGTAATCGATTCGCGGTTCGCTGCGCCAGATTGATCCCGCAAACCGCAGGAACGATCAAATAACTGAAGACGAGCAGCACGCCCGCAATGCGGACGAAACTTGTCACAACTAAACCAAAAACGGCGTAGAAGAAAAAATCCCACCAGCGCACCCGGAGTCCCTTCTGATAGGCAGCGTCCCGATCGAATGAGACAAGAAGAAAATTCCGTCGGAAAACAAAGTGAAAAATACCGACTGCCGCGAACAGCGCGAACCGCTCCCAAACTTCTCGCGGTGTAACCAGCAGAATATTTCCCACCAGCATGTTTTTGATTTCCTCGTCGCCTTCTGCCGCGCGACTGAGCAGTAACACCGCTGCTGCGGCCGCGACTACATATGCAATTCCAATGACAGCCTCCTGTGGGATCTGGCTCATGCGCTTGCCTGTGACCGAGAAAATGGCCGCACCCGCGAGTGTGAAGGCCAGTGCGATTGCAAAGGTCGTCCAACTTTCCAACTCGATGCGAAAGAGAACGGCGACGCAAATTCCGAGAGCCGCCATTTGTGCCATGGCGATGTCGATGAAAATGATACCGCGTTGAACAACGTGCAGCCCGAGGTAGACCAACAACCATGGCAAAAGCACGCAGGCCATGATCGGCCAAAACATTACTTCCCACATGGCTATTTCAGCGCGGCTGCAAGCCGGGTCACCAGCGCGTCGATCAGTTTGACGTAGTTGTCAGTGCCGGTCAGACCGCCGGGAAATTGTGAAAACTCCACAACTTTTGCACCTGTTGCACTCGCAACTTTTTCAGCGATCCGTCGGTCATGAAACGGTTCGACGATGATCGCTTTGATGTGCTGCACCTTCATCTCCGCAATCACTTCGGTCAGATGCGAAGGTGAAGGCGGAATTCCAGGCTTTGGCTCGAGGAAAATGTCGATGTTCAGCCCAAAGCGGTGCGCGAAGTACGGCCAGGAATCATGGTACGCGACGACGTGCTGGCCATGAAACGGCAGGAGCGCCGCCCCCCATTCCTGCAACTTCGCGTTGATCGTATTCTCGAACTTCTTGGAGTTGGCCTGGTAAAATGCAGCGTTCGCCGGATCCAAAGCCGAAAACGATTGTGCGATGTGTTGTGCAATCGCCTTGGCAATAATCGGGTCAACAGTGAAATGGGGATTACCGAGCGCATGAACGTCACCCGCAGCTCGCGTTGCGTTTGCAGGCACGTTCATGAGACGAATTCCTTCTGACGCCTGGATTCGCCCGGGTTTGCCCACCTCGATCTTCGGGTTCCTCGCGTTTTGCAGAAGTGGCGGCAACCAGCCCAGCTCGAGTTCTGCGCCGCCGTCGATTAGAACATCTGCATTGCGGAGAGCTACCACGAAGCTCGGTCGCGCATCGACGAAGTGCGGATCCTCCGTGGGTTTCGCCAGAACGGTTACATTGACTTTGTCGCCACCGATTTCGCGTGCGAGCGATCCGAAGTCCGGCAGCGTCGCGACGACATTTAATTTTGCCTGCGCCGAACAAACGCAGGCGATAATGGAGCACAAGATAAAACTAGTTTTCTTCATGATTTAGAATTTGTGGGCACCGTGGGAACCGAGAATGAATTCCCACTGGAGAAAAATCGATTCGACCTCCCTTGCAGAGAGGAAAAAGTTTTCCTGCAGGAAATCCTGATTGTACTGCAAGCGGATCTTTGAAAATTCAGTCGGGTACCATGTGATATTAGCGCTAAGGCGCCAACGTGACTGCCTGTCCAGGTCGTCGGTAAACATCGAGTCCTGCATGTGCACATAGTCGCCACGAATGCCGGCGACCAACCCTTTTTTGAATCCCCAGAGCACCTGCGAATACATGCCCCAGTCGTGAAATGTCTCAGCCTCGGGAAACGAGTCATCCGCACCGTGACCCGCCTGGAAGCGCCTGTACATGAATTCAGTCTGCCATTTTACGAACGGGAAACCGCCTTCGGCATGGGAGCTTTTCCACTTGTAGAGAAGATCTGCGCCATAAATCTGGGTTCGCGAATTCGCGCCAGTCTCGTTGGAGCCAAACGCACCCGAAACGCCCGCCAGCACAGTCTGCGTATCACTCAAATTAAAGGAATTTTCAAAGCGCGGAATCCAGACAAAATCCTGTAAGCCGCGTGCCGCGCGATCAGTTGTTACGCGGTCGAAAAACACTCCGTTGTCACCGGGATTCCGGAACGAAAATCCCGCCTCACCCTGGCCGTTTTGCGACGCAAAAATCAGTTGCGAGTACCACGGCACGGGCAGGGTCCATGAAGCTTGAGCGCCAACGCCGCGTAGACCGTCCGGCCCGAGAAACAAACCGTTCACCAACGGCGTGTCCGCGAAGTCCCATGTATGTGGGTGCGTTGGGTTCAGCCGGCCGAAGGCGGCTAAGAACTGCCCCCCTTTCAACTGCAGATTGTAGGGCAGGCTTGTAGTCTGCAGAAAGGCTTCTTCGAGTTCGACTTCGGTTTCGTTGTTGTTGTCCAACAGGAAAACGATGTTCGCGAAGCCTTCAAAATAAGGATCGACTGCGCCGTCAAACGCCAGCTCGGTGTTGCGCGCGTTGAAGCCGCGCTGTTGAGGGTCGTGGTCGCCGACCTCGATGTTATGGAGATCGGTAGCGCTGGAATAGGCTAAGGCAAACATACTGTCTAACGAGATGTTCATGTAAGCCTTGCTGCCACCGATTGTGATCGGTTGCGTCAACGACGCCCCGGCACCTGTCGTTGAGATCGTTTCAGGCGCCGACGTTACCACCGAGGTGTCGGTTGTGGGGAAGCTGCCGGGGAATGCGCTGGGGCTCCCACCTGGAGCGGGTAACGCAGCAGCCGGCGCCGTTGTCGAGCTTACGACGGATGTGTCCTCTGTCGGAAACCGTGGCGCCGCGCTGCCGGATGGAGTGGGAGATTGTTCGGCCCCAGCAATCGCAGAAGGCTCCGGATTTGGTGGGAGGCCCGATTCGCCAGCGAGGTTTGCTTTCTCCAACGCGGCTTGCTGGTCTTTCACTTGTTGTTGTAATGCTTTCACCGTCTCGGTGAGCGATTGGACTTGCTGGCGCAGCGCTGCGACATCGCCTGCTGTAGCGGGTGCTGTACTTGAAACTGTCGGCAATGGCGATGAACTGGCCGCGGGCAGCGCTGTTTGCTGCCCTGAAACGATCGCGACAGGTAAGATCGCGAGCGCGACTGGAATTATTCTTTTCATTCAAAACTCCTGATCCAAAGAACCTGGGCCGAAGTTGACCCGATGAATTTGCGCTCTGCGAACGTTGAGCAGCGGCAGAAAGAGCGCTATAAACGCCGCCATCCGCGGAAGCGGAAAGAATCAACGAATCAGGAGTGAGTGGGCGGCGCGTGCTCAAAGATTCGCGCTGCAAGAAATAGCGATTCGACCCACTGTGGACTGAGAGCCGGAATCTTCGAAAGATGCGACGCCCTTGTGGGCGCAATCATCAGCGGAGCAGCGCTGTAATGACAACCGCCGGACGCGATAAGGGTAACCGCGCATTCATGAAGCGACACACCCGTAGGATGGAGTCGTTCGTGCAGATTCGGCGCGACTGAAAGGCCGAGCATCAGCACAATGGCTGCAGCGAGAACGAAGACAGTGATGGCGGTAAACCAACTTTGTCGAATGCGAAGCGCCCAGCGCGGCATTGAGCGCCATCTTGCCTTCCGGCAGCTTGTTTCGCAAGAACTTTCTACGCAGTACTGCGTCCGGAAATAAGAGGCATCAGAATTCGTAGGCGACAGTGCCGTAAAAGCCGCGACGCTGGCCAAATTGTGGAGCGAACACGCCGATGCCACTGCCGCTGCGCAGTTCGTAGATTTTATCAAAGAGGTTCACGACATCGAAGCGGATTTTGAGAGCGGTTTTTTCCGTGATCTGAATCCGGCGCGACAGGCTAAGGTTAAATGTTTCATAGGCTGGCAGCTTTTGCGTATTGGCAAAACCTTGGCGCAACCCGTTTCCGTAAAGGCCATCGATGGCAAACCGCCAATCCTTCCATGTGTAGGAAGCGCCAGCAGAGCTGGTGAAACGCTGATCGTGGTCCAGGAAGACCCAATGGTTTCTGATGTAATTGAACTCATCCGGGTCGAAAAGAAATTGCGCCGAACTAATGTCCGTCCCCCGCGCCCATTGATAAGATGCGTTTAGATACGCGGTGAATGGGCCATGATCGTAGCTGGTAGTAAATTCCGCGCCGTAGATTTCGCCACGATTGTAATTAAACGAAGAGAGAATAAGCGCCTGGCCGAATTGGCCATCGTCGAGCTGCGAATGAGCGCTTTTATAGTAACCGTCCAATCCAACGTTCCACCCTTCCATGATCTTCTGCGTAGCACCAACGTCGAAATAATGGGAACGCTCCGATTTGACGGGGGAATCCTGCGTAATCTTGGATTCGTTGGTCGTGCCGGCAAATAACGACACCGTCCTTTGATCGATAAACTCCAGTGACGGAGGTGTGAAGTAGCGAGCGTAACCAGCGTGGAACGCGGTTCCTTTCCACGGCTCGTAAACTATGTTGATCCGAGGACTGAGCTGGTTCTCATCAGTGAATGTCCTGGCGAAATCGAGACGGCCTCCAAAGTTAATCGTAAGCTGCTCGAATGGCTTCCATTCATCCTGCAAATACAAGCCGAGAAAGTACCCATACTTGCCGCTGTTATCGACGATTCGAAATGGAACATCGCTGGTCTGGTTGCCATTCGCGTCAACTGGAAAAACGAGCGTCGCGGTTCCGTTCGTGGCGTGTTGCTCCGTGAAAAGAAATCCCGCGCGAAGTGTGTGTTGGTCATTCAATTTGTAGCTGGCGTCGAACTCCAAGCCGTTGGAAAAAATGTCGCGATCAACCCGAGACGCGACACCATTGAAAATGAGATCGCCCACGTTGTCCGGTCTAAAAAGAATCGAACTATACCGGCTGAACACCGCTGCCTGAAAATTGAAATCATCGACTTTCTTTTGGTAAGCAACGATTGTAAAAAATGAGTTTTCGGCTTGCGTTTCATTAAGTTTCGCAGAATCGAAGGTCGGAACACCCTGGAGAGAAAACGCAGGTGGAAGGCCTGGCGTGTTCGGAATCTCAAAATCGCTCTGATTGTCGCTAACCACAAATATAACTCGGCTCGTTGGATCGATGATGTACGAAAGATAACCAAACTCTTTGAACTGATCCGTATCATCGTGAATGGGATCACTGCTGGACGTTGGGTTCTCAATGCCGATCCCATTGTGTAAATAACTCAGCGAAATGTAGGAGCTCAGGTTTCCGGTGACGGTACCGTACTGGAAGCTTGGATTGAAAGTGTCGAAACTCCCGACCTGAAGCGACGATTCCCCTTGTTCAAAGTCGGCGCCGGTTTTGGTATGAATGTCGACGACGGCAGTAGTGCGAAACCCAAATTGCGCTGGCAGCGCACCTGTAATCAGCGAGATGTTGTCCGCGAAGCGAGTCTGAAGTTC
>DATBEX010000166.1:0-4605 GCA_036558805.1 Candidatus Udaeobacter sp. | reverse complement strand
CCGGGCACGCTGTCCGTTGTGGCCGAATGGAATCCCGGCCCGGCTGCGACCTATGCCGACGACAATTTCGTTAACCAAATCCGTGCGCGCATGCGGGAATGCGACGCCGTTCTCGAGGATACTGGGATGGGCCTTCTCGCGCGCGAGCACTTTTTCATAGAAATCTTTCGTCTTCTCGATCTTTCCATTTAGTGCCAACAACTCGATGATCTCACGCAACGCGTTTGGCACCTTCCTGGATCGCAACCCAAGGATTACCTGTTTTTCGTCGAGAAGATCGGTCAGCGTGATAGCCATTGGGAACAGAGAGAATTATTGGATTATCCGGCAAAGCCAGTTATCCAGTTAAATAAGGACTCGTGGCAACTGAAAACGCAGCACCAGGAGAAAACGAAGAAAGGACCGTCTCGTTACAACGGAGCATTTATGATCCGGGCTACGTCAATGCGATGTCCCATTTTTATCGGGGTGAAATGGGCCGGATCATGGTCTGGCGACAGCGGCTCGATGTGACCACAAACTGGGCAATCACCAGTAGCACCGCGATCATCACCATTGCGTTTTCCACTCGCGAAGTGCCGCACATCATTTTCTTCTTCAATCTCGCCATCGTCTGCGTATTGCTGTGGATCGAAGCGCGTCGTTACCGTTTTTACGACGCCTTTCGTGCGCGCGTGCGGATGCTTGAAGCGCATTTTCTTGTCCCCATGGTCATGGAAAACCGCGAGATGCTTCAGGGCGAATGGAAAAAGCTCGTCTGCGAAGACTTGATATTGCCGTGCTTCAAGATCAGCAAGCTCGAAGCCATCGGACGCCGGCTGAAACGCAATTACATGTTCATTTTTATTCTGATCCTGATGGCCTGGGTAATGAAAATATTTTTGCACGCAAATGCGCCGATTAACGATATCGTCTCTTTTTATCACGCCTTGCGCATCGGGCACATACCGTCCTGGCTGGTGGCGCTCATTTTTGCTGGCACGTTTGTCGCTGTGATTTCCATCACGATTTACGTCAGCAAGAAATCGTCCGGCGAAATTTCAGAGTTCGGGACGCACCGTTCGCTCTGGCGGATTTGATTGTGGGACCCGACCACCGGGCCTGGCTTCAAGTTTCAATACGATATGGCGCTTAAAAGCAGCGATCAGCAAGTAGCTTCAAATTTTGTGAGGCTCCGCGAGATCGTCGCAAAGCTTCGCGCTCCCGGCGGGTGCCCCTGGGACCGCGAGCAGACGCACGAATCGTTGCTGCCCGCCCTGATTGAAGAGGCATATGAAGTAGCAGGAGCTGTGCGCGTCAATGATACTGCAAATTTTCGCGAAGAACTTGGTGATCTGCTGCTGCTGATCGTGATGCACGCCGAAATCGCGCGGGAATCCCAGCGGTTCGACATCGACGGCGTGCTCAAAGATGTAACAGAGAAACTCATCCGACGTCATCCGCACGTCTTCGGCGAAAGCGATGCGCGTGACAGCGGCGCAGTGTTGAAACAATGGGAATCGATCAAGCGCAGTGAGAAAACAGGCAAACACTATCTTGGTGATTTGCCGGCTGCCCTTCCCGCGCTCGTGCGCGCCCAAAAAGCGCAGTCGAAGGCTGCCCGCGTCAATTTCGACTGGACCGACCTGGGCGACGTGACCGCAAAGGTCGAAGAAGAAATTCAGGAGCTAAAGCAGGCCATTCTGGAACAAGATCGGAAATCGATCGAGGACGAGGTAGGCGATTTGCTCTTCGCAGTGGTCAATCTTGCACGAAAATGCAAACTCGACGCAGAGAGCTCGTTGCAAGCTGCGACTGATAAATTTGTGACCCGATTCAATCGGTTGGAGAATGAATTGAACGCGCGCGGCAAAAAATTGGGCGACGTCGATCTTGCGGAAATGGATGCAATTTGGGAGCAAATCAAAACGATGAATGACCAATGACGAACCGACCCGTATTTCCAGCGCGAACCGTTGAATTGTTGAATCGCCATATCCACATTTTAACGTTTTAACGCGCGAAGCATTTGTCATTCGTCATTTAGGGTTCATATTTCCCGCCCCGATGAATCTTCTGATCAACCTGCTATCGGTGTTTTTTGTTTTGGTCGCCCTGCTCATGGTGCTCGTGATCTTGATGCAGCGGCCAAAAAGCGAAGGGCTGGGTGCGGCATTCGGCGGGGCGGTCACAGAAAACATTTTTGGCGCACAAACGACAAACGTGCTGGTAAAGTTTACGACCTGGTTGGCCGGCATTTTCTTCGCGCTCACGCTTGGATTATCGGTTTTGTATGCGCATCGGGGTACTGGAGGAGAGAGCGCGTTCCGGCGGGAACTGATGAAACAGCAAACGCCACCTGCAACCTCTCCTGCGCCGGCTAACGCTCAACCTTCGCCTGGTTCTTCTCCAGCAAGTTCGCCTCTTTCCTCGCCCCCCAGTTCACAGACTTCACCTGCGTCTTCGCCTGCAGCAACGGCGCAACCAACAGCGACGCCGTAAGAAAAGCGTTTCGTTGAGACGAACAAGATAGGACGGCCGCTCAGCCGTCTTTTTTTCTTCGGCGGCTCGGAAGCCGTCGTTCCCTGAGAGTCCGCGGCAAAGTTCGCCGAATTGTTACTTCTTCGTCATACGGCTGTAACAATCGGTTTCTAGCCTCCATCGCAGTTCACTGGAACTGCGTCCCCTCAGACAGCCAAAAACCATCACGACAAAGGAGAAACGAATGTTCACCAAAAAAACCATTGTACGAGCAGCGGGTGTCAGCCTGGCTGCAGTTCTTTCGTTAGCGGCGCAGCCGCTAAGAGCTCAAGAATCCGACGCTGAGCGACTACACAAGCTGGAACAAGCCGTCAACCAGCTACAAAAGCGTAATGCCGAGCTTGAACAGGAGGTTTCGGGCTTAAAGAAGCGCTCGTCCTGGGAGCCCGTGGTTGCGGGAGAAGGCAAAGGCAAGGCGGAAGTGACCAGCGATGGAAAGACATACGTTGAGAAATTCGTGCCTGACTTTCACGGTGGCGAAAAGTGGAAATTGGCTCCGTGGATCACTGAATTAGAGCTCTTTGGTGATCTGCGTCTCCGGTACGAATACCGCGGTGGAAGATTGCCCGACCACTTTCAGTTCGGTCAGGATAACGAAAATGACTGGCAGGAGCGCGAGCGTGAGCGCTATCGTTTGCGCATCGGATTACGCGGAACCGTTCTGGATGATTGGTTCTTCGGTGTTCGGTTGGAAACAAGCGCAAGCGCGCGTTCAACAAACGTGACTTTCGGTGGAGACACATCGACTACCTCGCCCGGTGGCGGCGGACCATTCGCAAAGGGTGATGACGGCGTCTTCGTCGGCCAGGCGTATGGAGGTTACAAAGGCTTCCCTGACTTTACGTTTACTGGAGGCCGAATGCCGAACCCGTTCGTGAATACGCGAATGGTCTGGGATGACGACATTAACCCGGAAGGATTGGCTGAGCAGTGGAAACATACGTTCGCCATCGGTGGCGGAGCAGCAGAGCCGGTCGCCTACAGTAAAGACGGGAAGAATGTAGCGCCGCCACCGCCATCGAAACCGTGGCTGAAGATCGACGTCTTCGCGAACTTTGGTCAGTTTGTCTATGACGATTCCAACCCGTCGAACCCAATTGGGCCGCCCCCGACGACGACGCAGCCAATAGTACCGGCGCACGGTTCGCCGACGGGAGGCGGTGAGACTCAGCAGATCCCGCTTGCCAATGCATTCATGCTCGGCTGGCAGGTAGGAGCGAAGTTCACTTTTCCGGACATTGTGTACTTCCAGCTCGCACCAACTCTCTACAACTACACCGGCGACGGCAACACGTTTAACATCCATTACTCAGGCGATCCCGGTGGCAATCAAACGGGTATTAACAGTCTTTTGGTGTTCGACCTCCCTGTCGAGGTCGGCTGGAAGCTCTGGAAAATTCCCATGCGCGCCTTCGGAGATTTCGCCACGAACTTCGAAGCGGACGATCGCGCTTCAGCGGCAGGCCATCCAGGCGGCGGTGGCCAGCGCTACGCTGCTCAAGCTGGTCTCGGTATTGGCCAGCTAAAGAAGAAGCACGACTGGCAGTTCGAAGCCTATTGGCAACACCAGGAACAATTTTCGCTGGATCCGAACCTGATTGACTCAGACCTGTTCAACAGCCAGCTCAATCAGCAAGGCGTCGTTTTGACAGCAGGATACATGCTGGCTGATGCAATACTCTTCAACGTCACCTGGTCGTATGCCTGGCGCATCAACGGGTCCTACGGCACTGGTGGACAAAATGGCGACATCACCATCAATCCGACTGATCAGTATCAATTATTCCAAGCGAATCTGAACTTTAAATTCTAAAGGTTAGGTCAATTAACGCCCGTCGGGTGAAACGCCCGGCGGGCGTTCACATCGAGACGTAGCTTGCTCATGAAAGCAAAGGCGACGAAGTACAAACGAACTCGTCGCTCAATATCGGCGGAATCATCGCCGGTGGCGATGTTCGCTTCGGAACTTCGCGACCTGCACCGCGATTTGCGCACCGTTGCTAACGCATACATCACCCGTCTCGAAACTGATTTATTCGTCTGCCTCGCAGCAATTCGGGCCTATGGCCCGATCGAACGGGTGCC
>DATBEX010000165.1:0-13769 GCA_036558805.1 Candidatus Udaeobacter sp. | reverse complement strand
CTGCGGATTGCTAGTCCACGGGTTCGAGCATTCGCCGACGCTGCTCACTACCCACAACCCGCCATATTACGGGCATTTGATCGAGAATTGCGGTTTCAGCAAAGTGATCGATTTCTTCGCTTGGTGGTTCACTGACCCGAGCGCGGCCACAGCTCGTTTGCGTAAACTAGCGGCTCGTCTTGAACCGCGGGCGGGATTTACAATTCGCCGCGGCAATTTGCGAAATCTCGAAGCCGAAGCGGCAAATTTTGTCCGCATTTACAACGAAGCCTGGAAAGATAACTGGGGCTTTGTGCCATTCACAAAAGGCGAATTCGACTACATGGCGGCGGAGATGAAACCTTTAGTGCGCGACGATTTTACCGCCGTAGCCGAAATCGATGGCGAACCGATTGGCTTCTCTCTGGCTCTGCCGGATATCAACGTAGCACTGAAAAAAATTGGCGGCCGGCTGACCACGTTTGGAATCCCGATTGGTCTGGCCAGGTTGCTTTATTACAAGTCCCGCATTCGCAAAGCGCGTTACATCGCCATGGGCGTACGGCCGCAGTTTCGTCGGCTCGGCGTTGCCGAAATGATGGTGCTGCGCCTCATGGAAGCGGGCATGGTCAAATGCGGATTCCAAGCCGAGTTGAGCATGACGCTGGAGAACAATGTCATGATCAACCGTTTCATCGAAAGCATCGGCGCACAGCGCTACAAAACATATCGCATCTACAGCAGGCCCATTGCTTAGGGGAGAGCTGACCTATCGAGATCTAACTGGCGGGCGCCGACCTTCCGGTAATTGGGTCAGTGCGGGTGAGAAGCATCCCTCGTACGAGGGATGGGGTTTTTCAGTCTGTCCTGATCTTGGGGATGTAACATCGACGTTACCTTTTCCATCTAGCGCGACGGCGTTGTCGGTCGGATTGTTCGGCCAGGATGGTTAACAAAAAAGAGGAAGAACTTATATGAAAACGACAACTTTAAGAATTAGCAGTTCGATCAACGATTCGGTGTTACGGTGGGCTTTGATTGTCATCCCACTGGTCTTGATGTGCGTTGTCCTTGTGCCAAGAGCCGGAGCGGTAACCCCACCGCCCGATGGAGGCTATCCGGGCTTTAACACAGCTGAGGGAAATAGCGCACTTCAGGATCTTACAAGCGGTGTCGCGAATACTGCCGTTGGTCTTGGTGCCATGTTTCATAACACGACGGGCAGTAACAATACCGCCGTGGGTTTTGAACCGCTCTTCAGCAACACAACCGGATTCGAGAACACCGCCACCGGCTGGCGAGCACTCTTCGCGAACACGACCGGCTTCCACAACACAGCAAATGGTTTTTTTGCGTTGTTGAGAAACACCACAGGAAACCATAACACTGCCAATGGTGACGAAGCACTCCGTAACAATACGATTGGCAATTTCAACACAGTAGACGGCGCTCATTCGTTAGAAAACAACATCACCGGTAGCGGCAACACGGTATTAGGCTTTGGGGCTGGCAACACCGTCACCACGGCCAGTAACGTTATCTGTATAGGTGCCGGGGTCGTGGGCGCGAATGTAAACAATAGCTGCTTTATCGGCAGCGTTTTTGGTCAAATGTCGCCCGGGGGAGTTGGTGTGTTCATTAATCCAAACGGCAAACTTGGTACGATGATGTCTTCCCGGCGCTTCAAAGAGGAGATCAAGCCCATGGAGCGAACGAGTGAGACGCTCCTCGCGCTTAGGCCGGTCACATTCCGCTACAAGAAGGAGTTCGATCCGGCAGGCACGCCCCAATTTGGACTTGTCGCCGAGGAGGTGGAAAAGGTGGATCCTGCCCTGGTGGTGCGCGATCAGGCAGGAAAGCCCTACACTGTCCGTTATGAGGCCGTGAACGCGATGTTGTTAAATGAATTCCTCAAAGAGCATCACACTGTGCAAGAGCTTGAGCAGGAAGTTGCGGCGCTCACAGCGACGGTTAAAGGGCAGGCAACACAAATCCAGAAAATCAGTGCGCAATTTGAGACGGCCAAATCTGTCCCGAGAATCGTGCTAAACGATCAGTAAAGCCCCAGGCTGAGTCGCCCACCCATTAGTTCGCGGCCCACCTTTGATACACAACACCCTCGGCAGTTTTCGCCACCGGTCGGTATTGTTCTGCCAGCAATTTCGCTAAAATCGGAAAGTTCTGCACCGGGTGCGGCTGCCGAAGATCGGTCTGGACGTCAACGATGTAAGCCGGCGGATGCTTCGCAAAATCTTCTTCGAGCTTGTGCCACGCGCCTGGCACGATCCACTTGCGGGTATCGACACCGGGCAACACTCCGCCGAAAACATGCCCCGTGAGCGAAGCCGCTTCGATATAGCGACTCGCCGGTCTTCGCCGGGCCTCAAGATAAATTTTTGCCGCCTGGCCCCAGACGAAAATCCTGTCGTTTGGTGCAGAATGCCCTGACAAATATTGGCCAGTCTCCGATGGTTTGCGTCGCGCCGACAGCTCCCGCCAATGCACGAATGAAAACGCGATCACGGTGAGGGCGAGCCAGGCGCATGTGATCGGCGGGCGCAGCAACCAATAAGGCGGTTGGATCTTTCGAAACCAAAGTTGCGCGTAGAACGGGGCCGCGAGCATCACCAACGGCGGAATCAATTGGATGTAGTAATGAACGTAAAAGCGGCCGCCCGCGGCGGTGCCGACAGCGGACGCGGCGAGCAGTCCGATGAGCGCGGTCCGTTCAGCTTCCTTTTTGTCCCAAAGACCGCGGTCCCGGCACGTCATGATGGTTCCGATCACCAGCGGCAGGCACACTGCGGCAAACGCCAAAGTGGAGAAAATCCCCGTGGTATAGAACACATGCGGAATGGAATTATCTGTAAACGTGCGATCGAAGGCCTCGCGCAAAATTCCTTGTTGCCAAAGGACGAACGCGACGGCGCCGAGGGTTCCGAAAAATCCCAGCGTGAGCAACGCTGCGTGAGTGACCGATTGCATTCCATTCAAGCCTCGGCTCTTGCGATAGTCAGGCAGCAGCAAATAGATTCCGAGTGGAACCGCCGCAATCGCCGCGGGTTGTTTAAGTAGAAATCCTGCGCAAAGAAGTGCGCCTGAAAAAACCAGCTCGGGCCGCGCGCGCGATGAGTTTGGCCGGAACGCGATCGCCCATCCCCAGACGATCGGAAGATTCATCAAGAGCTCGCCGTTGAATGCAAGATTCAGTCCGCGCGCCCAAGGTTGAAAAATACTGTAAAGCAGCGCCGCGATCAGTCCGGTTTCGCGATCGAACAACGCCCTGCCGATCGCATACAAGCCCGCCATCGTGCCGAGCGTCCAGGCAAGCGCGGCCACGTGCAGCGCCTTCCAATTATACTTTCCCGCGACTTTGAAAATTGCCGCGTACGTCCAAAAAAGCAGCGGCGGCTTGCGCTCGACCGCATCGACGTAAGGCCGGCCGCCATCGACAATCTCGTTCGCGACCACCGAATAGATCGCTTCATTAAAGATTGGCTGCGGATGAAGCAGCGATGGAAGTCGGGTCACGACTGTGAGCAGGACAATCCCAAGCGCGGCCCACTTGAACAGTCGCAAACTATGATCTTGTTTATCCACGATCCGCGCAGCCACCGATGATCAACAGCTCTTCTGCTATTAGATTGTCAAATCCAGCGTCGCGCGATGTAAGCTGCTTAAATGTGCCGTTCAACATTCCGTTCCGTTAACTTTGTTTAGGCATGAGGACGATAAGTGCGCAGAGAAACTGCCGGGGTTGTTGGATCGTCGATTTGAAAAGGTTTTTCGTTCATTTTTCGGCGAAAGTAATGGCGAACTTTCTATGGTAAAAAGATCACTTCATCGTCTCATCGAGATGGCCGGGTGTTCGGGCAACAATATTGCAGAACAGTGCTGCAAGACCTATCGAAGCTTGAAAAGAACATTGACCTGATGAGCAAGCCCCAAGACGGTTTCGTTTCACGGTTTTTGAACCGGCCGATTTCCCGTCGGATAACGAGCGTTCTACTCAAATTTCCCATCCATCCCAGCACGTGGACAATATCGATCTTTGTTTTGCCGCTTATCGCCAGTGTATTCTTGATACGCGGTGATTACGTCAGCGTCGTCATTGGCGCCGCCATTTTTCAGGTGTTTAGTATTCTTGATGGTTGCGATGGCGAAATCGCGCGCGCCAAGAACTTGGAATCAAAGCTCGGGGAACGATTGGATTACTTTTGCGATTTTATCGCAAGCCTTCTATACGTTCTCACTCTCGGGTTGGGGCTTCATCGCCCAAAAGAAGGAGCTGTATGTGCTGTCCTGATTGCGGCCAACGAGTTATTCCTGCGAGTCGGCAAGAACAAAATGGCGGTTGGTTCGTCCGAGTTGCATAAGTCGTTTTACGTGAGACACCGTGCAATGATCGGGCATTCCGGCTTACTGAATCTTGGCGAACGATTTGTGTGGTGGCTCTTTCAGCTAACAAAACGTGACATGGCAATCCTCGTTTTTCTTTTGCTTGCGCTACTCGGCCTGGCTGACTGGATCCTTAATCTTTGGACGATTGTCGCCGGCGCGAGCCTGGTCCTCAGCGCAATCGCCGTGATCAGGTCGGGTAATGGTGGTGGCGATATTGTAACGCGCGAACCGCGATCGTAATCGCCCGCAGGCGCCAGGCTCCGCAGTGATGAGCCATCCTAGGTCAGCGCGCTTTGCATCGCTTTGGCCATGTGTCTCTCTGCATGTTGCAGCATTTGCGGGGTATCCACGTCCTGCCACCAGCTTTCGCCAATGTCTATGGCACGGACTTTATTGTCGCGGGCCATCAACCCAACTCCATCAGCGAGGCTGCAATCACTCTGGCCGCTACCGGACTTCGCTCGTTCGAGATAGTCGAAGATTTCGAGTGGGCAAACAAACAGCCCGATGTCAATGGCATCATAATCGCGCAGGGTTTTCCCGATGTCGGTGACTCTGTTTCCTTGTGTTCGCACTTTCATCGCGTCTTCCAAGTCGAAGATGGAATCAAGTTTCTGGTCTACCCCGATGTTAAGCAGGTCGGAATCGAAAGAATCGAGCAGACGATCGACGACGGCAGCGTCGAAAAGATGATCGCTCATCGTGAGAAGAAAGGGTTTGCTGAGGTGGCCGGCGGCGGCAAGAAGCGAGATGCCATTCTGTTTTTGCCAGGCGCGGTTTTCGATGAAGGAGGCGCTGAGGCCGGAAGGAATCAATTGCTTGACCTGTGCGATCATGCGCTCGCTTTCGTAGCCGACCGCAAAGTTGATGCTTGTGATCCCTGCGCGGATCAGGGTATCTAACGCGTACGAAATCAACGGACGGCCAAGCACTGGGACGAACGGCTTTAGGAAAGTGCTCTCCGATCCGCACAGACGCGCCTGTCCGCCGTAGCCGTGGCGAAGGCGGGAGCCCTTGCCGGCCATCAGGATGACCGCTTCAGAGATAGCAGTCATATCTGGTAATACCTCTTCAATCCCCACAATCGGAGGCGTTGCGGAAGAAATCTGAAAATCAGAGGCGCAATTTTTGATTGGAACGCATCACCAACTGTTATACGCGGCGGCGGCTGAACGGCGCAGACTAATCTGAGAACATGTTGTGCGACCAGTTCCGGGGGTGGCGCGCTTTTCATGTTGCGTTCGACGATTTCCCAAGTCCTCGCGACTTTCATGTCGTAGCGGGGATTAGCCGTCGTGCTCTTGATCACGCCCTGGTTAAATTCCGTGCGGATGTCGGCCGGCTGAAGATCCACAACGTGAACGCGGGAATTGTCGAGCTCGAGCTGGATCGACATGGTAAAAGATGCGAGGGCTGCTTTCGCGGCGTTGTAAGCCGCCATAAAGGGCACTGGAAGTCGGGAAGCTAACGAAGTGATGTTTATGACCAAACCCTCGCCACGTGCCTGCATGTGGCGCAGTGCGAGTTGTATCAATTGGATTTGGCCGAAAACCAGAATTTGAAACTGGCTCGCAATCGTTTCCATGGGAAGAAACTCGGCAGGATCAAAATGACCGGCCCCGGCGTTGTTGATCACAACGTCGAAGTAACGAGCGTCGGTGAGCGCGGCATTGAATGCGGCCTCAACGGAAAGCGGATCGGCCAAATCAAGACGAACCGCATGCCATCGGGGCATTTTTGGGATGCGTTCCAAGTTGCGCGACGTGCCCCACACCTCATCGCCGCGTGCGAGTAAGGCGTGCGCGATTGCCCGACCAATTCCAGAACTGGCCCCGGTGAGAAAGATCCGCTTCATCACGATAGTTTGGCCGAGCGCCTGTGGTATAACCATCCAACGCCGAAAATTGCGAGGAAGACAAGACCGCCCGTGACTTGTCCCGCGACCCCATGCAGAAACAAACGACACATCAACGCTGGGACGGTAGCTATGATTGCCGTAAGGATGGGCGGACGGATGCTACTCCACGGATTGCGCCATCGAAAGACCAGCCGCAGCACGCCGTAACGCAAGATCCCTTGGATTATGTAGGGCAGCAGAATTCCAAACGCTGCGCCGGTCACTCCGAACCGAGGAATCAGCCAGAGATTTGCGCCGAATGCTATGGCGCAGGTGACCGAAGAATTTATCAGATTCAAGTGCGGGCGTTGCACCATGATCACGGTCTCACCCAATGAAACAAACGCGTTCGTGGCACAAGCGGTTCCGACGATCGCCAGCCAGGCGCCCCCTTGCATGAACGCTGGACCGTAGATTAGCAGGATCACCGATCCAGCGAGCGTCATCACGGCGACCGATGGTAACAAAATCCAAAGCATCCACTCGGCTAGACGAGCATAGGTGGCTTCGGCGCGTTTGTGGTCACCCGTTGCTGTCATGCCAGCGACGACTGGAGCAAATATCGGGTTGAAAGCCTGGTTGACCTTGCGTAAACCTCCCGCGATCTCGACTGTGGCGCTATAAACGCCAACTGTGGCGAGGGTCACTCCAGGTGCACGGCCGATGAACCATCCCAGCATGATCACGTCCAGCCGCAGGATGAACGCGTTAAACATTTGATAAATGCTGATAGGAGCAGCGTAGGCGAGCAATGGTTTTGCTTCGGTCCAAGTGGAGACTGTGTCGCGCGCTGTCACACCGCTGAAGAGTCTTGAGGCAAATATCAGTGCGACAATTCCCGAAGCCGCGGTTCCGGAAACGGCGGCCGCCTCCGGCGCAAACCTTGTGTATCCAAAGCCGAACGCGATCAAAAGCGCCAGCGTCGTGAAGGCAGGCTCTGTCATGCCGCGCGAGTAGATGTCGTGCTTCATCACCTTCATGCCGCGCGAGATGGAAGTACAAACGCGGTACAAGGCGATGCCCGGCAGCGCGCAGAGGACAAAGGCCAGCGCGGACAGCATCTCGCGCGGAAATTGCAATCGATCGCCAAACATTAACAGGGCCGTGATGCCGATGGCGGCGACGAGAGTCGACTGGGTTAGAACCAGAACAACGGCTGCTCGAAACAGCGCTCGACTGCGCGCGAGATTGCCGGTCGCTTGCGAGCGGGCAATAAGAGTCGTGATGGCGTTATCCAGTCCGAAGACCGCAATTTTGCTGGCCAGATCGGTATTCGCCCAGGCAATAGAAAACGTTCCCAAGGCAGCTGGCCCAAGGAGTCGCGCCACGAGAAAGACAAAGATGCCGCGAAGGTTCGACGCCAACATGGCGATCGTGTTTACGATGGCGCCCCGTTTGAGCTCTACTCCGGTTTCGTCTACGCGCGGCCGTGCATCCGCTGTCGCCGGCGGGATGTTGAGTGTACCCTCGATCGTGCTCATTGGCTTCTCACCGGGCAGGTCATAGGCTTGGGCGATTCCAGGGTTATCATCATACGTCATGAAAAAGAATGCCTACGCTACAGTTGAGTGCTCGGCTCTGCCAAAATTTTCTCGCAGAGCGTCTTGGTCACGCAGCAGTGGGATGACCATAGCCTTTATTGCATCGAGCAGCTGCTGTCGCTACACTTGGGTCTGTTTCGCCCAAACAGCATGAGCATTCGAGCCATCACGTTTGAGCAGAGAGGGGCGAAAGAGACTTTCCTGCTTGCTGGCATAAAACTGCGAAAAAGCCGCCTTTGCCCCGAGTTAGAAAGTTTTGGCTAGGATTGACTATCTTTGGAGGAAAAGAAAATGGATCTCCCAGCCGGTATTCTAACTTTACAACGCACCGATCGCTGGGTTGGCGTGCCGCTTTGCGCCATTCTAACCCTTCTTAGAAAGATCCTTGAACGCGCCAGGCGTCCAGGACCCCATCAGGTTCGGCGCGTTCTCTTCGTCAAGTTAGCGGAGCAGGGCTCTACCGTTCTCGCTTATCCCGCAATTCGTCGTGCGATCGACATGGTGGGACGTGACAACGTTTACTTCGTTGTATTTGAAGACAACCGTTTCATTCTCGACGCAATGGACGTCATTCCCGAGGGAAATGTGATAACGATCGCTACGCACAGCCTCTTCGGGTTCACCCTTAGTACGCTGCGATCAGTGCATCGAATTCGAAAAATCCGCGTCGACGCGGTCATTGACATGGAATTCCTCACGCGCTTCTCCGCAATGCTGACATTGGCTACCGGCGCCAAAACGCGTGTGGGTTTTCATACTTTTTTTGGCGACGGACCGTACCGGGGTGACTTGATGACGCATAGGCTTCTCTACAATTCTCATCTGCACAGCTGCGAGATGTTCGAAGCCATGGTTGAAGCACTGACTCGGGATCCGGCGGTGCTTCCGACCTTCGAGTTTACGCCTTCTGCAAGTCAACCACTTCCAAAGTTTCGGCCTTCCCCGTCCGAAGTTGCGGAAATTGATGCCCTGCTGCGGCGCGAAAATCCTCGTATCGGTTCTGCGCCACTCATCCTGCTCAACCCGAACGCAAGCGACTTGCTGCCGTTGAGACGGTGGCCGGCGATGCGCTATGTCGAACTGGCCCGGCGACTGCTCGAGCGTTATCCGGACTTGTTTATCGGATTTACCGGTTCCCCGGCGGAAGCTGTTCCCAATAACCGCCTCGCAGATGAAGTCGGTTCAAGCCGCGTCATCTCGCTTGCGGGCAAAACGACTTTGCGTCAAGTCCTCGTGCTTTATACCCGCAGTGAGATTTTGGTAACGAATGACAGTGGCCCGGCTCATTTCGCTTCGATGACGCCGATTCACGTCGTCACTTTGTTCGGGCCAGAGACACCGTCGCTGTTTGCCGCGCGCTCGCCAAACGCGATCGCCTTGTGGGCCGGCATCGCCTGCAGCCCGTGCGTGAACGCCTACAACAACCGGCAGTCGGTCTGCCGCAACAACCTTTGCATGCAAGCAATCACAGTTAATGATGTTTTTAAAGAAGTTACGGGCATTTACGATTCTCTTAAGAGGACCACATCCGGAAACTAATCTGTCGAATGATGGGTGAGCTCCATGGATCGCGCCAAATGCGCTTCGCCGCGCTTGGGATAATCCTCCTCACGGTCGCAATTCACGTTCCTTCTCTTTTGCATCCTGAGCCAATCGACAGTGAAGCAATGTATTCAGTGGTGGCGAACGAGATAGTTGACGGAGGTCGACCCTACGCTGACGCGGTAGAACGCAAGCCGCCCCTTCTCTTCTGGACGTACGCCGCAGTATTCAAAGTAGCAGGCGAGTTCAATTGGAAAGCGCTTCATATAGTCGCACTCGTGTGGACGCTATGCGCAATGGCGGGCCTCTACGTGATCAGCCGCGAGTTATTTGACCGCAGTACGGGTTTGATTGCTGCGTTCTTCTACAGCGTTTTCCAACCCTGGTGGACGTGGAAGAACCTCTCGTTCGACGGCGAGATGCTAATGAATCTTCCTATCATTTGGGCGTGGGCAATTGCGTTCGGTCGCAGTTCGTCGCGTATGCGGCCCGAACTCTTTCTAGCGGGTGCGCTTCTCGGTGCGGCCTTCCTGCTCAAACAGCCGGCCGCGATAGCAGCAGTCCCGCTCGGCAGCTATCTACTTCTCCCTAGCTATCGAGCTAGCCGCAGTTTGACGCCAACAAATTCGATGATTCAGGCAGCTCTGCTGACGTTAGGATTTTTCGCGGTGCTCGGTCTTGTGACGATTGTGCTTTGGAATCAAGGAATCCTCAGTGACGCGTTTTACTGGACAATTGCCGATCATGACGTTCCGCACGTTTTTTGGCGGAGAGGAGTCGTGACTACGCTGACTTTCCTCGTGTTCTGCCTACCCCTCGTGATCGGAACGATATTGGCGTGCCGGGATAAGGGCGAGATTTGGGTTGGGAAGACAGCGGAACGAACAGCGCTTCTAGGATTGCTCGCTGTCTCGGCGATTGGCGCCGCAGCGGGCGCACGCTTTTACCCTCATTACTATGTCCAGTTGATTCCTCCCCTTGCACTCCTCGCTGCGCCATATTATGCGCGACTTTGGTCCCGCAAGATTCAGCCGCCCCAATGGTTCCTGCGACCTAGGGTGACCTACTTGTGGCTGGCTCTTACGATCACTGCTTTCTCAATCAGACACTGGGCGGGACTGGTGCCACTGCGTGTCCCGTCTGAAGCGGGACGATATTTATTCACCCATTCCTCCCCTGACGATAAAATTTTCGTATGGGGCCAAAGTCCGGAAATATATCTAGACGCTCACAGACGTCCTGCCTGCCGCTACATCACAACCTTCCCGCTCACGGGTTATGTTTTCGGCGGACCGATCCCCGGTTTCGATACTCGCAGCCGGATCATGCCCGGCGCCTGGGCCATTCTGGAGCAAGATTTTGCCAGGCATCCGCCGACCTACATTGTCGATGTTCACCCCGACCCGAAAAGTGCGTACTATCCAGTGAAGGACTTTCCGATTCTGGCCAAACTCTTGGCGGAACGATACCAGCCGATAGCACGGACTGCCGAAGGGGTGATTTACCGGATGCGCTAGGCGGTCGGGAGGTCGGTTCTTGTCGAGTTGTCTGCTGGCGCGAGGGCAAACGTTATGGAGATATTCCTCAACGCGATTGCTTCGTAGGTAAGGTGTCGTAGGGTAAATGCTCTTTCATCATTGCATGAAGCTTCTTGGCAAAGTCCGCCGTGAATTCTCCGGCTATAACATTTTAGAATCGGGTAAGCGTTTCCTCGATCGGAAGCCGCTGCAATGCAGCCTTTACGTCACTGACCGCTGCAATCTCGATTGTGCCTATTGCACTGAATACGACAATAGCCGGCCGCATCCGAGCCTCGACGATTTAAGAAGATGGATACGGAAAATCCGCGAACTCGGCACGATGCGCATCGCTCTTGTAGGTGGCGAACCGCTTGTGCATCCGAACATTGTCGAAATTGTTCGCTACTGTCGCGAACTCGGCTTTGCCACAAGCCTGACTACCAACGGTTTCCTCCTCACGCGTAAACTCGTTGCTGAACTGGAAGACGCTGGCTTGCAGGTGATGCAGATTAGCGTTGATCGGATGACACCGAGCCCAATTACGAGAAAGTCGTTCAAGACGATTTTGCCGAAGCTCGATTATTTTAAAGATTCAAAGATCAGTCTGCATATCACCGGGGTTATTTGTGCCGATACCTTGCCTGAATCGCGAGCAGTTCTCGAGACCGGCCTGTCACGCGGAATTCCAACTGAAGTTCGGCTGGTTCATGCAGACCCATTGCGGCGGTTTCGAGTCGATCGCGGGCCGCGTGAGGAACTCGAAAAATTCATCGATTCCATGATCGAACGGAAGTGGCGAGGGGAAAAGATTCACACCAGCGAAGCCATTCTTAATTACCAACGCAGTCTCCTCCGCGGCGAGCACGTCGAATGGACCTGCGTGGCCGGTTACAAATTATTCTTCGTCTCCGCGCAGGGAAAATTTTGGGTTTGCAGCATGGTGCATACCGACAAGCACATCATGGATGTTACGCTGGACGACCTTTTTGCGAACTACCGCAAGAAATCGTGCCAGGAGGGGTGCGGTGTTTACTGCGCGGTCAGTGCTTCGCTTCTTGTAGAAAAGCCGATCGCGGTGCTCGGCAAGGAAATTATCGCGCGGGCGAAGCGGGTGCCCTCGATGTTGCCTTCCTCACGCTCGCGAATTGATAACTGTTCGCGTGCAAGCATTGCAAATCCAGAAGGAACGCACGAGATGAACGGCAGCGCTGAAAGCGGCCCATCCGCAGATGATCCCGTAGCTTTTGGGAAAAGCGCCTAACAAGAAACCACCCGCCAGTATCCAGACGAAAACATTTCTTCGAGCGGCGACGAGCCGGAAAGCGCGTTCAAACGGCAGGACGTCATCCATCAGGCGGCCTGTCGCGATCTTTACCCGGCGCTTTGCGAATTCATCCAGCAAGTGCGACGCGATGAGCAAAGCCAGAAAATAGAACGCGTTGGGCAATTGCCCGCTTCGCCACAAATGAAAAGCGATGGCTGCCCACCATGAATTCTCGACGAAAGTATCGACTTGGTGCTCCCATTCGCCGCGTTTAGTGGTTTCGACTTTCACGCGCGAGAGCTTTCCATCCAATCCATCAACGACACCAAAGATCAGAGCCGCGAGAATGCCGAACCCGACTCGACCCACCACAAACGCAACGGTGCCGGCACATCCGATCACCAAGCCGGCAATCGTAATTTGGTTCGGCGTGACTCGTGTTCTGCAAAGGCGAGAGACGATCGCGGTCTCGATTGGCGCATGAACGTACGCGGGGAGATCGAGCGTGCCGTTTTGTGCCGAATCCAGAATGATGCGTTCAGCCAAACGACGGTCCTCTGCCGCCGGAGCCGGAAAACAGAACAGACGCACGCGGCGACGCATGCTGACGACGTAGTCATCCTGCGTTGCCGCGTCGACGATATCCATTCCGCGATCGTCGATCCGCTGGTTGAGTTGTTTCAAGAGCGGCGTGGTGGGAGAAAAGTTGAAAAGAAAATCTTTCGTGACCAACGCAGGGCCACAAGGATTGCGGACCAGCGATCGCGCGAATTCGGGCGCATCGGAATCGACAAGAACAGCAGGCGATTTTTTTGCGCACAGAACGGAAAGCAAACGCGCATCGCAGTAAATGTTTGCCGGGATGATTAGGAGACGTTCCGGCGAGCTCTGTTCCAGAATTAGCCGTGGGGTAATTGGTCCAGTTTCGCTCGAGGCAAGATGGACCATGAGCTGGTCGCGCGCCCACGAGCGCTTCGCCAGTTCAGCCTCAACGATTTCAGGTGTCGTTGAAACTACCAACGCATGCTGAAATCCAAGACGCTGCAAAATGCGGAGTAATCGTTCGAGTAAATTGACCCCACACAATTCGACCAATGCCCCGGGACCATCTGCGATTAAAACCGGAAGAGCATTCTCCATCGACAACGAGCTTAACGGCGGATGCAGTGTGCTGCCAGCTAACGACACGCCTACTCCAGGAATCCGGAAGTGGGCGTGTAACGCGACGTCGGTTCTACCCCTGCTCAAAAGCGACAGTCTGCGTGCCGCGCTGATGGCTGGCGGTAATACGACCGTCTCTCATTTCATGCATCCAATCGCACGCCTCAGCAATAGCGGGGTTGTGAGTGGCCAACAGCAGAGCTTTCTCGCCTTGCTGGACGATGTTTTGCAACAGCTCAAAGGCGCGCTCCGAATTGCCAGTATCAAGGTTGCCTGTAGGCTCATCCGCCAGAATGATTTTTGGGTCATTTGCCAGCGCCCTGGCGATTGCCACACGTTGTTGCTCGCCTCCAGAAAGATGACGACTGGGCCTTCGTAATTTGTCGCCCAAGCCAACTGCTTCCAGCAAATCGGCAGCGCGTCCGCGCATCTCGCCATCGGAAAGCTCCCCAAGCTTGCGCATG
>DATBEX010000164.1:0-6493 GCA_036558805.1 Candidatus Udaeobacter sp. | reverse complement strand
ACGTAAACCTGCAGTCCTTTTGATCCGCTCGTTTTTGCGAACGACTTCAGTTTCATCTTGCCTAACAAATCGCGGAGCCAGAGTCCGACCTGACAACAATCAACGATGTCGGCGGGCGCGCCGGGATCGAGATCGAATACCATCATAGTCGGGCAATCGAGGTTGTCTTTGCGGGAAAGGGAGGTATGCAGCTCGAGGTCGGCAAGATTTGCCGCCCATACCAGCGTCGGCAAATCATTGGCGAGACAGTAATACATTGTCCGCTGGTTGCCTTCGCTCCACACTTTCGCTGTCTGCACCCACTTGGGCCGATGCGATGGGCAATTCTTTTCGTAAAAGAATTCGCCATCAACCCCATCAGGATACCGTTTCATAGTCAGCGGACGATCCCTCAGATGCGGCAGCAGGACTGGCGCGATGCGGACGAAATAGTCGATCACCTGGCCCTTCGCGAATCCAACTTTCGGATAGAGCACCTTATCGAGGTTCGATACTTGAATCTTGCGATCTTCGACGATTAACTCGGCTTTTTGAGGCATTGGTAAAAGGCAACGTTCAACGCCCGACGCTCAACGTCCAACGCTGAATTAGACAAACGGTCAGGCGAAGAACCGCTCGGGCGGAAGCAGAGGCTGCGGTTTGCAAATGCGCGCCACGCAATGCTCCCAACTTTCGTGTCCGCTAAGTATTTCGATTTCCACCCGCAGAAAATAAATGGGGACTTTTACATCAGCCTCCGGCAAACGCGGCATGCGCACTGAATCCTTTTCTGTTGTCACGATCATTTCCAAATCGCGCCGAATACAACGTTTGATGAAACTGATTAGCTCCGCTTCGGAATAATAGTGATGATCGATGTAGCGCTTGGCCAAATCGACATGCGCGCCAAGCTTTTGCAATGCGGCTTCAAAGCTTTCTGGCGCCGCGATTGCGCTAATCGACCCGATGAAAGCGTCGCGCAAACTCTCCAACGGCACTTTTTCGCCAGTGAAGACATTTTGCAGGTAGAGCGGCTTATGCGCGCATTCGATAATCTCAGCCGTACGATTGTAGCGACGGATCCGTTTTACCAAGGCATCATTTGGTTCACCGGTATTCTTGGTAATGAAGATGTAGCTCGCTCGTCTCAGATTTCGCGGTGCCTCGCGAAGAGTGCCCCGAGGAAGAAGGAATTCATTACCAAACGGCGCTTGCCGATCCACAAGAACTATGTCCAGCCGGTGTTTAAGATGGAGATACTGCAAGCCGTCATCCAGCAACAGCGTATCGACTTTCCACTTGTCGATGGCAACCAAACCACTTTTGACGCGGTCTTTGTCTACGAGAACGATAACGTTCTTCAAGTTATGGGCGAGCATGTACGGCTCATCGCCCGCAGTGCGTGAATCCAGGAGAAGCGATTGCCCGTCAGACACAATCCGTGGGGGATCGGCTTCACTTTTGTACAGCCGACTTAATAAGCTTCGTTTGCGCGGCATGCTTTTGTAACCGCGACTCAGAATCGCCACTCGACGTCCGCCCGTCTGTAGCGCGCGAGCAATCTTTTCCACAATCGGCGTCTTACCAGTCCCTCCGACAGTAAGGTTACCCACGCTGATCACCAGAACGCCAAGCGCGCGTTCGCGAAAAATTCTCTTCCGGTAAAAATAAAGCCGGAGTTGTACGAGCCGATCGTACGCGAAGGAGAGCGCGTACAAAATCCCCCGCAGGATCGATGCGCGAACGCCATGCCGGCGTTCCAGCACTACGTCGATTCCGAACTGCTCCAGGTTTTCTAGCCGCCGGCCCATGGTGAATCTTGATCAGTGAACGGGGATCGGTGATGAGATCACATACACGCCTCGGTTATCAGCGCGCGTGACGATTGTACGCGACGGCGCTTTTGCGGCGCGTTTCATCGCCGCAGCAACCCGATGTGGATCTTGCAACGTAACGGCACAGATTGTCGATCCGCTGCCGCTCAGGAAGGCGCCAAGGGCACCCGCTTTTTCGGCCGTGGCGACGACGCCGGCAAGAAATGGCATCAGTTTTGCGCGAAACGGTTGGTGAACGAAATCGACAAATGCGCCCTGCAGTTCCTTGTAGTTTTTGGAGGCAAACGCCGCAGTGATTGCACACGCGTTTCCACAATTCTCGACAGCTGCGGCATGCGAGATCTTGGAGGGAAGGAGCTTTCGTGCTGTGGAAGTTCGAATTTCAAGCTCAGGAACGAGTAGAACGAAATACAGGTGTGGCGAAACGTCAAAGCGCTGAAGGGTATGGTCGACGCCCTGCGTCGACCGGACATCGCAGTGCGGCGTCCGTACCACTGTAAAACCACCAAAGGTCGCTGGCGCAGCGTTATCAGGATGTCCCTCCAATTCAGCGCATAGGTGGAACAACGCCGATTGATCGAGCAGCTGGCCCCCAAGAAGGTTGAGGCCAAACAAGATGCCGAGGCGAATAGCTGCACTGCTGCCCAGGCCGCGCGACCGGGGAACTTCTTCCAGGATTGAAAAAGAAAAAGGAAACGTGCGGCGACGCGCCTGTTTGAAAAATCGTTCGGCTGCCTGGGATACAATTTCGGGATGGGGTTGTTCGGGCAATCGACCACTGGTAACTGTTACTTTGTTATAAATGCGCAGTGCGACACCAAGGCAATCAAAGCCAGGACCAAGATTCGAGGTGCTCGCCGGAACGCGAACGGTAATTTGCTGCATTCGGAGACCGAGTGTAGCGACGCCCTGCTTGAGCGGCAACCGGTCCGTTAAGCCATGCCGAATCGAAATTATGCCCGCGGATACGGCTAACGAAGATGAGTCCTGGCTGGATTGATGCAAGGTTGTTTCGGGACTTTCAAGCCGAGGGCACGGACGCGCACAGGCTTTGCACGATGGCGGACGGCTGGGTGGAACGCTTTGGATCCGACATTCTTATTTCTTTCAAGAGGGTCCTGGCTCGCGAGCGATTCATCCAGGAATTAAAGGAGTGGGCAGTTGGTATTCCTTTCAATGTTGGACGTCTTTTTGCCCGATTCATCCCTCGAAAAACTGAACAACGCGATCCACCCCGGCTCATCTCTGGCGATGCGGCTCAAGATCTGCAGACTGTCGCCACCGAACGGCATTTGAAATTTGGGATCGATTTCGGGGCTGGATTCTCTGTGGGCTTGTTTCCGGATCAGAGGGAAAATCGCAGCTTCGTTCGTCACATTAGACCAAAGCGGATGTTGAACTGCTTTGCCTACACTTGCTCCTTCTCTATTAGCGCCGCCTACGTCGGAGCAACGACTCTCAACATCGATCTTTCCAAGAAATCCCTGGCACGCGGACGCGAGAATTTTGGGCTGAATCGTCTGGCTACCATGGGCCATCGCTTCATCGCCGACGACGTGATGGCAGTCCTGCCGCGGCTGGCACGTAAAGGCGAGAAATTTGATGTCATCATTCTCGATCCACCAACCTTTTCGCGTTCGCCCGGCGGAAAAACCTTTCATGTCGAAAATGACTTCGAAAAATTGCTCGTTGATTCGCTCGAACTGACAGAACGCAATAGCCATGTTCTGGTCTCGACCAATTGCTCTACATTGCGCGAGCATGCGTTGGAAGTCATGGCCCGCTACGGACTCAAGGCAGCGCGCCGCGCCGGCACGTTTCACCGGTCGCCTCCGCTGCCTGATTATCCATCCGGGTCAGGTGCCAGCTCGATTTGGCTGATGTTGCGTTGACATCTCGATGCGCGCGAGGCAGGATCAGAATTCGAATCATTAGACGAAATGGATCGTTCATCTGCTGAAGTTGCTGCCGAATATCCGGAACGCGGGGTGCATTGGGTGAAAGAACAGATCGAGGCAGCTTTTAACGAAACTGAGGATTACGTTCGCGAGAAGCCTGCCCAATCGCTTCTCTGCGCGTTTGTCGCCGGTTACATCTTAAATCGATTGCCGCTGGGTCGAATTGCAGGTGTCCTCCTTCGATTGCTCGTGGCAGCATTAAGGCCGGCAGTCCTGATCTACGGCGCCGCCAAACTGTACCAGGCCTCGCAAGAAGAAAAATGATGTCCTGGAAATGCTCGCTGCGACGGGCGGGTGTCTGATTACTCCTCCAGCGTGAATCCGATCTTGAGCGTCACTTGCCAGTGACCAACCTTGCCGTTCTCCAACTCTCCGCGGGTTTCGGTCACCTCAAACCAACGCATGTTACGAACGGTCTTTTCAGCGCGAGCCAGCGCATTTTTTACCGCCTGTTCAAATCCGTTGGGCGAAGAACCAACTACCTCAATCTTTTTGTAAACATGCTCGGACATATGGCCATTATCTCCTGATCACGTGATCGAACACAACAAAAAGCCGAGCTTCAGGTAAGGTCCGCACGGCCCGCCGACCTGGCACTACATCGCCAAATTTGCTTTACAAATGCATCGTAATTTCGGCAGCCTCCCCGCGTGGGAAAATTGCTGGCTATTTCCATCCTGCTCCTGGCTGCTCCTTGCGGCATCCGCGCTCAGGACCAAGAGCGCAAGCTAGTCGATCGCTTGCTCAGACCGGATATGACCCTGCAAAGCAGCGAGCAGAAGAAGAAATTCATCGCTGATGGAACATCGATAAACAAAAAAGCAAACGTCGGCACATTTTACGTGGAGAAAAAGCCGAATTCGAAAGCGTTTTCGGGGACACGTGAATTCTCAACGCACCAGGCCCGTTCCGGGCAATTCTACGGCACTCACAGCGCATTTGAGAATTCGACCCAACAAGTACTGGGGAACTCTCAACGTACTTACCCAACGCATGCAGCACGCGGATCCCGCGATGCGCCTCAACCTGACAAGAAGGTAGCCAGCCGGGCATACGCGGAGAACCGGCCTTTTCTGGATCAGGGTAAAAGTCAAAAGTCACTCAGCCGAAAAAACAAGCCGCTGACCATCGACCAAGTGCGCGAGTTGCTGAACAAAAACAAGTAGCGCCCAGGTTCGCTGGGTTATTGTTGTGATCCATGCAGCCGGATGAAGCCCTCGCATTGTTAAGCAAAGGCGCCGCGCAGATTATTACTGCAGAAGAGTTACGTGAAAAACTCTCACTGGGCCGACCGCTCCGGGTGAAATTAGGTGTCGACCCAACCACTTCCGATATTCACCTTGGGCACACCATTGTTTTGCGAAAACTGCGGCTGTTTCAGGACTTGGGCCACCAGGCGATTCTCATCATCGGCGATTTCACTGGAATGATCGGTGATCCGAGTGGTCGCTCCGTGACCCGGCCACAACTGACGAACGCTGAAGTGCAGGCGAATGCTGCGACCTATCGCGAGCAAGCTTTTAAGATTCTTGATCCAGCTCGGACAGAAATCGTCTGCAATGGCGACTGGTTTCGAACCATGTACTTTGAAGATGTCATTCGGCTGAATAGCCGCGTGACCTTGCAGCAAATGTTGCAGCGCGAGGACTTCAAGACACGGATCGATAACCGGCAATCAATTCGCGCCCATGAAATTCAATATCCAATTATGCAGGGCTGGGATTCGGTAATGGTAAAAGCCGACGTTGAGCTCGGAGGAACGGATCAGCTCTTTAATATTTTAATCGGTCGCGATTTCCAAAAAGAGGAAGGTCTGCCGCAGCAAGTCGTTTTTCTTCTTCCGATTCTAGAGGGATTGGATGGTTCCCAAAAAATGAGTAAGAGCCTCGGCAATTTCGTGGCGATTAAGGAACCGGCTTCTGAGATGTTTGGGAAACTAATGAGCATTTCGGACGATTTGATGGCGCGCTATTATGACTTGCTTCTCGGCCGCGCCCCGACGGCTGAAATGCATCCGCTCGAAGCCAAAAAGCAGCTCGCCTTCGAAATCGTCCAGACCTATCACTCACGGGCTGCCGCTGAAAAAACGCTCACTGAATGGAACACTCGCTTTAGCGAACGCGATTTGGAGCGTGCCGATCTGCCCGCATTTTCAATTATTCCAGGGCAGGAATTATCGATTGTTGCACTCGTTTCGAAGATCTATCGAGAAGTATTCGACTTGGAAAAATCGCACAGCGAGGTCTCGCGCTTGATCAAACAAGGTAGTGTCGAACTCGACGGAGCAAAAATTCGCGATCCAAAGGCTACACCAACCCTAAGGCCGGGTCAGACTCTTCGCCTTGACAGGAAACACGCTGTGCGATTGCGCCAATAATTTGGCTGCCTGGCACTGCACAAGTGGTCCTCGCAATTTCTGAAATGTGATCAGGCGGTGGCTGTTTGGAACATTGGCAGTGAGCGGGCATGCTCGAGGTAGCTGGCCGCGATTCCTTCGAAATGCGCGCGAATGCTGCGCAATTCCGCCGTCAAAAAACTATCAACGAACTGCAGGCGACGATCCAGCCATGCAAACAGCTTGTTCCCAATCTCGTAATGAACGGCCAGCGTAACTTCCGTGCAATTTGGTCGAATCTCAGCGAAATCAACAATACCCATTAGCGCGATATTTCCGCCGACGGACTCGAACGCATACTGATCTGGCGAGTCGCTCTCCACCGA
>DATBEX010000163.1:0-19377 GCA_036558805.1 Candidatus Udaeobacter sp. | reverse complement strand
GTAACGAAGATTCGCTCATCTGCGACGCCGTACTCGAGCAGGCGCACACGCGAGAGCGCGGTGGGGGCCAGATAGTTCACTCGACTCTTCCTGGAGTCGTTGGCAACCCACACGCGGTTTATGTCACTGTCTGTTATGACGCAAAAGACGTCGCGGCGTCCGGCGTAATCGGCGGCCAACGCCATGGCATAAAATGTAGAGAGAAACGGCAGGTCCTCACGTTCGCGCGTACAGGTTACCACGCTGGCACCGAAGCCGCGACGGATGAGACTATGAAGACGAGTCGAGCCAATCGATGGCTTCGACAGATCGCGGAAAGGGTAGTGAGGACGAATCGCCTGAAGGCGATCGTATGCGCGCCATATCCACGGACCAATAATGGGTATATTTTGCGCCCGCGAGATACCCTCGTAGAAGGTTTGCAACCTCGCCCAAAGGACCCGTTCTTTGGGAGACACGCAGGCGTCGGTATTTGCCGTAATGATGCGCTCGAATGCGATGTCTCGGAAAGGATATGCCGCGCGCAGGTGCCCGTATCCCATGTCCACCGACACGATCCAAGCCTCGTTCTTGGGCATTTCGGACGAGTATGACATGCGTCGCTCGCGACGCCAACGCCAATGCCAGAGGCATGAACGTCCTGGCGAAACGAGGAACATCAGTCGGTCGCAGCCTGTTACTTGGTTCGTCGCCGGCGTGAGCGACAAGCGGGCGATCACAGTCACCGTCGTCTAATCATGCTCGCTTGTTGCTCGATCGCATTTTTGTCAGGATCAAAAGATGAAGCATCTTCTTGTGGCCTGTCTTTTTCCGATGGCGTTAAGCGCACAGACCAGCATGCAGCAATTGACGGAACAGCTGGGTAAAACTGTTCTATACGGTGACGTTGCCATTTCTCCAGATGGCACCCATGTCGCATGGGTGCAGTCAACCGCTGCGTCAACATTAAAGCAAGCCTGCATCGCCGAGACATCCGGAGCCGGGCCAGCGACACCAGTCAAAATTCCGATCACCGGCAACAGGAGCGATTCCGATCCCGCATGGGCTCCAGATTTCAAGTCGCTCGCGATTTTCTCGAGTAATGGAACGGGAGAACAACGCCAACTCTGGATCGTGAAGGCTGACGGTTCGGATCCTAAGAAGATTACGAACCTAAACGGATACGCTGCGCGGCCGCGTTGGTCGCATGATGGGAAACAAGTTGCATTCCTTTACATTGAAGGCGCTGGAGGCGGTGGCCCGTTGATGGCCGCACCGACAACAACTGGTGTAGTCGATACCGCCATTCATAATCAGCGGATCGCAGTTCTCGATGTTGCAACCGGCCAGTTGCAGAAGGTGTCACCAGACAACCTCCACATATACGATTACGATTGGTCACCCGACGACAAGACGTTCGTTGTAACGGCGGCCCCGGGCCGGGCGATAACAATTGGTGGATCGCTCAGATCTACACGATCGACATTGCGAAAGGGAACGCCACGTCTATTTATAAGCCTTCGCTTCAAGTTGCTGTTCCGCGTTGGTCGCCCGATGGCAAGTCGATCGCATTTATTGAGGGCTTGATGAGCGACGAGGGATTTCATGGTGGCGATCTCTTCACAATCGACGCTGACGGTCACGAATTGACGAACCGCACAAAAGGTCGCAAAAGCTCGGTGAGCTCGCTGTTTTGGCTGATGCCTCAGCGCATCCTTTTCACCGAAATAGTTGGCGGCGGCGGGGCGATCTCTGAATTGACGCTCAGCAACAATTTAGTGCGCACAATTTGGACAGGCGCGGAAGCTTTTCATGCTTTCGGGAATTTCCCCGATTTTACTGTTTCCACGGACGGAAAATTCGCAGCAGCAGACCTCAGCACATTTGAGACACCACCTGAGATATGGGTCGGACCAATTGGTGATTGGCGCCAGCTAACGAAGAATAACTCAGCATTGGCGGCGACGTGGGGGACAGCGGAGAGCCTCGAGTGGACAAACGAAGGTTTCAATATTCAAGGCTGGCTTCTGTCGCCGGCAAAAACTGAGGCCGGCATGAAATATCCCATGGTTGTTCTCATCCATGGCGGACCTTCCAGCGCAGTGACGCCGGATTGGCCTGCTGGTTTTGGAATGTCGCGAGCAATCATCGCTGCTCTCTCCTCCCGTGGTTATTACGTCCTGATGCCGAACCCTCGAGGGAGTTACGGCCAGGGCGAAGCGTTTACTCGGGCCAACGTGAAAGACTTCGGTGCAGGCGATCTTCGCGATATCCTAGCCGGAGT
Organism: Candidatus Udaeobacter sp.; assembly: GCA_036558805.1. Taxonomy (GTDB): domain Bacteria; phylum Verrucomicrobiota; class Verrucomicrobiia; order Chthoniobacterales; family UBA10450; genus Udaeobacter. The sequence continues at coordinate 17,114 of DATBEX010000163.1, read as the reverse complement.
CGATGCAGCGATAAAAAAGTATCCGATCGATCCTGCGCGCCTGGGCGTGACCGGCTGGAGTTACGGCGGGTACATGACCATGTGGACAGTAACGCAAACTAATCGTTTTCATGCGGCGGTTGCCGGTGCAGGCATTGCAAACTGGCAAAGTTACTACGGCCAAAATCTGATAGGCCAATGGATGATCCCGTTCTTCGGCGCATCCGTTTACGATGATCCCGGTGTTTACGAGAAAAGCTCGCCCATTCGGTTCATTAAGAACGTAAAGACGCCGACTCTTGTTATTGTAGGCGAGCGCGATGCGGAGTGCCCTTCATCCCAGTCCTACGAATTCTGGCATGCGTTAAAGACGCTCGGCGTGCCGACACAGCTCATCATTTATTCCGGCGAAGGTCATATGTTCATCAAACCCGAACACCAGTCCGATCGATTGGAACAGACAGTCGGGTGGTTCGATAAATATTTGCAGTGACCGCTTGAGTTCTCTTGTGTGGGCGTTCACGGTGTTTCGACGCCGCTGAGGATTCCACCGAGCTGGCCCGTGAGAGTGATCATCACTAGTCCTAACGCCATCACTACGAAGTAAGAGGCGCGCGGCGACTCTCCCTTTGACCGAAGGCGCAACCGTTTCCAACAAAGGCCAAGGATGAGCACTGCAGAAGTCAGGCCACAAATCAAATGCAACCGCAGATTGCCTTTAAGGGTAACGCCCGCAAGCTGCCACTGCCATGCACCGAGGCCAGTGACGATGGTAAACGGGATGGTGATCGCTGCCCCAACGAGATTGAAATAGGCAACTCCTGCCAGGATAGGTTGCTTGCGCCAGATCGCGAGGACTTCGAAAACAGCGCTGGCAATGAACAGGGCAATTGGGAAGTGAACAATGACCGGGTGCTGGGCGTGCCCAGCAAGGAGCGCGGCCTTAAGGTCGAAAGGATTTGGTGACGCGACAATGAATCGGTTCATAACCATCGGCACATTTATTTTTCGACCACGATTGTCCCGGTCATCTTCGGGTGAACCGAACAAAAGTAAGTATAGGTACCGGGAGCGCCTGCTGTGATCGTAAATTGTTGGTCCGTATCGAGCGCAGACGATTTCTTAAACTGCTTCTCGACGCTGACTACTGTATGTGGCTCTTCGTCTCGATTGATCCAGGTGATCGTCTCACCGGATTTCACCGTGATGGTTTGAGGATTGAATGAGAAGTCTTTGATCTCGATCCTGTTTTCGCTGGTGCCAACGCTGCCAGTGTCTTTCATGTCGCCGCCGAGTGCCGAGACAGACAGAGAAGCGAGGCTGCACAGGAGCGCAGCAATTGGGATTTTAAAAGTAAGTGTATTCATAATTTGACTTGTTAGGGCTTCCTTGTGTTTAGCTAAGAGTTGAGTCGACGACCGCCAGCGCCGCGTTGCCTTGTTTGTATTTAACGCTTGTTAGGCCAAGCAAACCTCGCAACTTTTCAGCTGGCACGTTCATCGGGCCTGGCGACGGAGCAGTTCCGGGTGCCGGCTGCGGGAATGCGGTGGACATCGCGGTGTGAAAGGTCACGTTGCCTTCCACCTTTTGAAGGACTTGATGGATGTGACCGTTTAGAACTGTCACCGAGCCAAAACGCTTGAGGAATCCAAGGGCGCGTTCGCTATCGCTGGTCCCCCAGCCCCATTGGGGATAAACGGTCCACAGCGGAATGTGCGCGAACACTACGATTGGAGTGTCGCCTCCGAGGCCTTTTACGTCGGCTTCAAGCCATTCAAGTTGCTCGTCGCCAAGTTGGCCCAGCCCGCCGGCCTGGAGATCGAGCACGTTGACCAAGCCGACAAAGTGAACGCCGTTCTTATTAAAGCTATACCAACCGGAACCCTGGCCTTCGACATTCTTTAGGTACCGTTCGCGGTAAAGTTTTCCGCCGTCATTGAGCACATCGTGCTCCCCGGGAACGTAGAAAATATCTTTGGTTCGACAGCTCTTAAGTACCTGGTCGAAAGTGTCGAACTCCTCCGGTTTGGACAATTGCGTAATGTCTCCCGTGTGAATAAGGAAAGACGGTGGAGCAGGCATCGCGTTGATGCGATCAAGAGCAATCTTGAATGTCCCTGTGACGTCCTTGTTCGCCTCTTTGCTAAACCCGATATGGCTGTCGCTAATCTGCAGAAAGCTGAGATCGGTGGCCTTCGGCAGCAACGATCCGGCTTTTGCAATTTCGGCAAGCGTCTTTGACGCGAGGACGCCACCGCTTACCGTCCAAAGCACTCCCGTGCCGGCCCACGCCATGCATTTTAGGAAACCCCGGCGGTCGATACCGTCGGGATTGTCATTGTGTTGAATGTAATTGTGATCGTTCATATTTTTCCTTTCTGTTCTGATCGGCATGACCACGAGCCCCGGGTTGTTATTCCCGATTCAGAAAAAATTTCGGCTTCGGGAATAAAATTCTGATCCGCGCAGTCTTGGTTCTTATGATTGAAAGCGACGACACGTGTTCCGATTGACCGAATCCCCTCGCCTGAGCGAGTTCGAGCGGCAGGTTTTGCCGCATCTGGACGCCGCATACAATCTGGCCCGATTCCTTATGCGTAACGATCAGGACGCCGAAGATGTGGTACAGGAAGCTGCGCTTCGCGCGTTTCGCTTTTTCGATAGTTTTCGTGGCGAAAATAGCCGGGCCTGGTTTTTAACCATCGTCCGTAATACTTCTTTCACGGCTTTGAAACGTCACCATGCTGACGAAAGTAATGTTGTCTTCGACGAAGAATTACACGGCGAACAAAGTCCACCGATGGATGCGGGCGCAACGCTCGATCGCGCGCAGGACAAACTAACGGTGCGCACGGCCATCGAACAACTGCCGTCAGAGTTTCGGGAAGCTATCACTTTACGCGAACTGGAAGGGTGCTCTTACAAGGAAATAGCGGACATCGCGGGCGTTCCCATTGGAACCATCATGTCGCGCCTGGCTCGTGCCCGTCATCAACTGCAATCGATTCTGTCGAAAACCTACTCGGAAGCAAAATGACCATCGACCACGAACAGATTCGCGAGCTGATTCATCCCTATGTCGACGGAGAGCTCGATCTGCTGACGGCGCGCGAGACCGAGCAACATTTGCGCAACTGCGCCGATTGTCGCGGTATCGAGAACGCTCTTCGCGCCTTGCGCGAAACCGTGGTGAACAGCCAGCCTGCGTATCGCGCTCCCTCGCGTCTGCGCAGAAATGTCCGGGCTGCGTTGCGACGCGAAGCAAAAACCACGCAAAAGAGTTTTAATCCCTGGCTTGTTTTTGCTACTGGAGCAGCTTCCACCCTGCTCATCCTGGCAGCGGTGCTTTTTCAAACAACTCGCGCATCGCGAAATGAAACGATTGTTGACGAGGTAATTGCTAATCATGTGCGCTCACTCCTCGCGACCCACCTTGTTGATGTTGCCTCGTCCGATCAACACACCGTCAAACCGTGGTTTGACGGAAAGATCGACTTCGCACCGGACGTTCGCGATTTATCTAACGATGGCTTTCCTTTGATCGGTGGCCGACTCGACTATCTGGACGGCAAGACGGCAGTCGCGCTTGTTTACCACCGAAACAAGCATCCGATCAACGTGTTCATCATGCCGGCAACAGCAAATCGAGATACATCCCCTTCTGTTGTAACGCGCCGCGGATACAACGTTTTGTCATGGACACATCGGGACATGAGATACTGGGCAGTGTCCGATCTCAATGAGGCCGAGTTGCGGCGATTCGCGGAGTTTCTTACCCAATGACTTCTCGTTGCAAAAATCGGATCAATAGCGTGCCATGAGACTTGCTGCGGCAGCCGTTATGGCGATCGTTTTTGTTCTACCATTAGTCGCCGCGGCTGGACCACATTCCCATTCGCTGGATGAAGACGCTGCCCTGACTTTGCTCGAGCGCAGTCTTAAGCACGACGCCGTTTATTCCCGTCGAATCTCACTGGATTGCGTCACCTATGGCACTGAAGAAACAACCGACGCCTATTTTCAATTTGTTCTCCGCGAAAATCACAATGCCAAATGCGGCGGAGATCCCGAAACAAATCCAGTAGTCGATCGCTACCGGGTTTATCGCGGATCCGGTAGGATTGACTGGCTGGACCCAGTCGAAGGCAATTGGCGACGTTACAATTCGGTCAAGATCAGATAGTCCCAACCCGTCACCCGGACCAGGGTTGCAATCGTGTTTTATTAAGAAGGAGTTGTTTATGAACTACGTCTTCGCTTTCACAATTGGAATCGGGATCGTCGCCGGGCTGCGGTCGTTGCTGGCGCCCGCCATGGTCGCCTGGGCGGCGCATTATGACTGGTTGAATCTTTACGGTTCACCCCTTTCGTTCATGGGATCAAGAGCAGCACTCGTGATATTTTCCATCTTCGCCATCGGCGAGTTGATTGCGGACAAGCTGCCTACGACTCCCAAACGGACCGCGCTCGCACCACTACTGGCACGTATAGTTTTGGGCGCCCTGAGCGGCGCGTCTCTTTACGTGGCAGCGGGAAGATCATTGTTAATTGGTGCGCTCCTGGGTGGAATTGGCGGTGTGATCGGAGCATTTGTCGGCTACGAAATCCGACGACGTCTGGTCAGCAATCTGCGTATCAAGGACCTTTTCGTGGCTATCTGTGAAGATTTGCTTGCGATTGGTCTGGCTTATTTCCTCGTTTGGCATTGACTCCGTCGCGACATTTCGTCGCCTGAGCGCTGACGCTGTCCCTTATTTTTGATCGTAAGACGAGACGCGAAGTATCCGAATCGTCACCGGTTTGCCGTCCCGGTGAATGTTCCGTTTTTCAATGTTGAAATCGATGATGGCTGCTGTCGTGAGCGTACCGCCTCCGTTTTCCTGATATTCGACCTTGTGGTGATTAGCGTTCGACTCCAGAACCCGATAACGCATGAATCCGTTGCCGTCAGATGTTGGACACCGCAACCACTCGCCGTCCTGCTTTAGTCCATTGTCATTAAACTCGTTCCCATTTTTCTCCACGGCATCCAGGTTGATTTCTGTCACCACCGGGCTTTCAGAATCCGAGATCCAGCAATTGATCATGCTGAAAACCTTTGGATGAACCTTGAGTGCTGACGTCTGCGTCGGCACTGATGTAGCAACCTGTTCGTCCCTGACGGGATGAAGTGACTGAGCAATCTTTACGAACTCGGCGACCGTAATTCCAGTCGCGGAAAATCCGTGATATCTGCCGAGGATCGGATGGCCGTCCACCTTTTGGGACATTTCCGCATTCATGTTCGCGTCGCTCACCCAGTTCGCCTTGATCTCATCCTTGCGGCCGTCCTTTCCCCTCGGCCGATAGATCAGATACATCGGTCCGAGAGGCGTTTGGATTTCCGTCTCTTCCGCGTTCTCCTCCTCCATGATGTTTCGGTCACCAATTCCTTCGCGTGCCGACTCGATCGAAAACGTCGCTCCACTCCGTAGCCCGTCGCCATAGACAATCGAGTACAGTGGAAACGAACGTTTCGACTCATCGGGCCCGGACTCGTCGTAGGCGACGTCGACCCGCTGCAATCGAAAACCCGTCGTTAGATACGAAGGAACAAAGCAAATGATCTCCAGTTTTTTCAGATCATCCAACGTAAGTTCCGGCGTACAACGGATCGTCGACAGCGAGAACACAGACGCGCACAGAACAAACCAGACTGTCATTTGTTTAATGCGAGCGCGAATCATTAGGTTTCAATACGACCGATTCAACGGCCTTGTCGAGAATCGAACGCACCATTTGCGGGTTTAGCTTCGACGCTGCGGATGCGGCTGTTAATCTGTCGCAATGGCAAATCCTCAGGAAAAGACCGCCGCGACTATGAGGCAGATCGCGCCGCCGCCACTTTCGCAACATCTGCGCGAACTGGCATCGCGTCCCGGCGCATGGCTGGTGATCGCGCGCAACATGATTCCGGTAATCGGGATCTATTGCTTTGGCTGGTCCGCTGGGCTCAGCGTGTTTAACTACTGGTTCGACGGGCTGAGCGCGCTCGCAGCGATCGTCGCCGCGCTGATTCCGCGAGCGCTGCGCGAGAGCCAACCGAAATCGGCAGGAACAATGTCGGTCACGGTGAACATCGTGCGCGGTGTGCTCACTTGGATTTTTCTCGTCGGCATTATCGGACTGCCGTACTGGATCGTGCTAATTCCACTCCACGATTTGCTGCTCGGTAATGAACTCCGACGCCAACTGACGCAATCCCCGGCACTCTGGTTCATCTTCGGCTCGCTCGCGGCCAGTCATTTCTGGAAGGCCTTCCAATCCGGCTATGACTCCATGCCGGACAAAGATTTGAAGCAGCGGGTGCGCTGGGATGTATATCTTCTGATACTGCGCGCTATTGCTATGTTTATCATGGCCGCCCATGGCCTTTACTTCATTCTGGTTCCGTTAATGGCTTTGTTGCTGAGCTATTTTGAAATCTGGCCTGAGCGCGTGCTTGGCGCAGTGTTCGGCGATCCGTCGCGCCTGTACGAATACGATCCGGACAATTCTGGGGCGAATAGGCGCCGACGCTGACGGCGGTTATGTGTTGCGGCAAACACCGCTTCACTTGTGTGCGACTGCTGCCGCATGAGAATACAATGCTGATAGCCGGCAAAATATACTGGCAATCAAGGTGGCTCTTGCGTAAGCAGATCGCGCGCCCGTAATGCTTTTCAATTCGCTTACTTTTGTTGTCTTCTTTGTAGTCGTTGTCACCGCCTATTGGAGCATACGTTCCTGGAATGCGCGCAAGAATCTTCTCGTAATCGCAAGCTACATCTTTTACGGCGCGTGGAATCCGCCATTCGCGGCGCTGCTCTTTTCCACAACGGCAATGGATTTTTGGCTTGGCAGGCAAATGAGCAGGGCTGAGGGGCGGCGTTCGCGTCGTGCGTGGCTAGTGGCCAGCCTCTGCATGAACTTGAGCATGCTGGGATTCTTTAAATACGGGAACTTCCTCCTGGAAAATTTTCAATGGCTGCTTGCTCGCTTCGGTATCGTTTATCAGCCACCGCATCTCGACATTCTCCTACCGGTCGGCATCTCCTTCTACACTTTCCATTCTCTCTCCTACACGCTCGACATCTATCGCGATGTCCTGAAACCTACCAAGTCGTTGCGCGATTTCGTCCTCGCAGTCTCGTTTTTTCCTCAACTGGTCGCCGGACCAATTGTGCGGGCTGGCGATTTTCTTCCACAACTCGTTAGGCCTCAACCATTGCGTACAGGGCAGTTTTTCTGGGGACTACTCCTTATGACTCTTGGGCTATTCGAAAAGATCGTGCTTGCCGATATGATGCTTGCCGGTTCGGCCGATCGCATCTTCGGTTACGCCGGGCCACTTGTCGCCGTGGATTCCTGGCTGGGTGTCATGGCATTCGCCGGCCAGATATTTTTCGATTTCGCGGGTTACTCCACTTGCGCTATCGGCGCCGCGTTGTGCCTGGGTTTTCATCTGAAAGACAATTTCCGTTTCCCATACGCGGCTGTTGGATTTTCCGATTTCTGGCGGCGTTGGCATATCTCCCTTTCCACATTCCTGCGCGATTACCTTTATATTCCGCTCGGCGGAAATCAGGTGCGTCCCGTCCGCGCTGGGACAAATCTGGTCATCGTCATGTTTCTCGGTGGTCTTTGGCACGGCGCAGCCTGGACCTTTGTAGTATGGGGTCTGCTTCATGGTTCTTATCTTGTTGTGGAACGAGTCCTGCGCGGCTTATTCGAGCACAAAGCATGGGCTGGCACTCTCACAACCAGGCTCCTCGGCGGGTTTGCGACGTTTGCAGCTGTCTGCATTGCGTGGGTTTTCTTCCGGGCGCCGGATTTCACGGCCGCCGGACGGATGTTGGGCGGCATGTTTGGTGGGCATCCGAACGGTGACGCCATTCTCACCACTCGCGAGATGCTTCAGATCGGACTTGTCACCGGCGGGATGATCTTGGTGCACTGGTTCCTGCGCGATACGAATATCGAAACGGCTGTGATGCGTGCGCCGCCCTGGGTTGTGACAACCGGGTGGGCTTTCATGGCCTGCGCGATCATCCTGACTCAAGGAAATAGTAATGCCTTTATCTACTTCCAATTTTAAGCGCAGGCTTCGTCTGCCGCGGTTGTTCTTCAAGAAGCCACCGCAAGTGGAAAGCATCCATGGCGGTCCTCCACTGGAATACGTGCGGCCGGTCCCGGAGTTGCCCTGGCGCCGCATCACGCTGGCAGTTGTCCTGATCGTCATCACTGCTGCGTCCGCGTGGGAACTTTATTGCCGCTCCATCGGTTACGGCCCCACGCTCAATGATAACGCGGACCTCTGGACGTCAGCCCGCAGACGGGTCAAGCCAGACTCCATTGTCATTATCGGCGATTCACGCGGCTGGTTCGATCTGGATCTCGATGAACTTCAAAAAGGATTAGGCAAACGCCCCATTCAGCTGGCGATGGGCGGCAGTTGTGCTTATCCGGTGTTGGTCGATCTGGCGAACGACAAGAATTTTCATGGCACGGTCATTTGCAGTATTGTTCCGCGTTTGTTTGTTGCGCCGCCGGGCACACCTCCGATGGACCGCGCTGAAAAAGCCGTTCGGCGATCTCATACGCAGACACTCGCGCAACGTGCCAGCCAATATCTCGCAATACCATTGGAGGAACATGTCGCATTCTTAAAACAGGAAGAACTAACTCTCGACGACCTTCTAAATCGTTTGCCGATTCCTAATCGTTCATATGCCCTCGTATCGCCGCGACTTCCGCCATATTTCGGGACTTTGGATCGTGACCGTCGAGCGCGCATGATCGACGAATGCGCCCGACCTGGAAAATTGCAGAGCACGATCCAGCAAATCTGGCTGCCACTATTTACTCCACAACCTCCGCCAACTTACGTTCCGAAGGAGGAGTTCGTGCAACAGATGGGGCAGGCGATTGAAAAACGCTTTCATGATGTGGCTGCAGCGGTGCAAAAACTCCAGAGCCGCGGCTGCAAAATTGTTTTCGTTCGTCTCCCCAATAGTGGAGAGTTAAAAGCTCTTGAAGATCGTGTGACACCCCGTGCGGCGTTCTGGGATCGAATCATCAGGGACACATCGGTCCCCGGAATTCATTATGAAGATTTTCCTGATCTCGCATCGTTCAAATGCCCCGAGTGGTCTCATTTATCTGCTGGCGATTCCGTTGAATTCAGTAAGCGTCTAATCCCACACCTGCGAGCGGCGCTCGAGATGTGATGTATGTTCTTTGCACAATATGCCGCGTTGTGAGTGGGCTACAGCCGAGCCAAACATCACTTATCATGATCAGGAATGGGGCGTCCCTGTTCACGATGACCGAGTGCTCTTCGAATTTCTAATACTTGAAGGCGCACAGGCGGGACTAAGCTGGACCACGATTTTAAAGAAACGAGAAAACTACCGAAAGGCCTTCGATGGATTTCGTCCGGAGAGAATCGCACGTTACGGCGCGCGCGATACAAAGAGGCTTCTTGGCGATGTCGGGATCGTGCGAAACCGATTGAAAATTGCGGCAGCGATAGAGAATGCAAAGCGGTTCCTAGCCGTGCGCAAAGAATTTGGAACTTTTGACGCTTACCTGTGGAGTTTCGCCGGCGGCAAACCAATCCAGAATCGCTGGCGACGCATGGCTGACGTGCCTGCGCGCACAAATGAATCCGACGCGATGAGCCGCGATTTGCAGCGACGCGGATTCAGATTCGTCGGCTCAACGATCTGTTACGCGTTGATGCAAGCGACCGGGATGGTCAACGATCATCTGGTGACTTGTCCGCGACACCGTGAGCTCGGCGGATTAGTTCGCCGTTAGACACCGTTACAGTCTCAATTTACCCAGTCTAGACGCCGTCCGGCCTATTTTGCGGCGGCTGCGGAGGTGCTCCGGGCGGAGAATGTTGATTGTCGCTCGAGGCACTCTTCGCTTCAGCGGCTCTTTTGGCAGCCCACCTTGCTTTCATCGCGGCGGCAAGTTGCGCACGGCGTTCCGGCGAAAGATTTAGTTTTCTCTTTGCTTTTTTGGCAGGAGCCGGCTTCTTGGCGGCGCCCCCGCGAGCAGCACGAGCAGCCGATTTTCTCGCGGCTTTCAACGCCTTTGCCGATTCAGTCGTCTGGAGTCTTTGTTTTAGCTTGGCCAGCCTTTTTTGTCCTTCCTGCAGACGTTTCTCGAGTCGCCTGATCTTTTTCTTTAAACTCTTAATCTTCATAGTTTTTGGGCTCCTAATCGCGACGAAAACAAACTAACGATTGAATTAGAGTTAATGATAAAATGGTATTGATGTCACGCTCTTCTTTAGCCGTAGCAAACTAGTGTTCACTGGCCTTTGACTTCGATGCACGATCACCTTCGTTTCCTTCCGTGAGTCTTTTGTCGATCGACGCTCGAGAAGAGATCTGGCCGCTCAAGCAACCGTTTCGAATCTCGCGGGGAAGTCGCATTGAGGCTCAGGTCGTCGTTGTGACTGTCAGCAATGGCAAACATACTGGACACGGCGAAGGCGTTCCACTCGCCCGCTACCAACAGAGCGTTGCCTCGGTGTTGGCACAGATCGAATCGATCAAGAGCGAAAAGAATTTAGATCGACAGCGTTTGCAGGCGCTCCTTCCAGCCGGCGCAGCGCGCAATGCGCTGGACTGCGCGTTCTGGGACCTTGAAGCGAAAGCATCCGGTAAGCGTGTTTGGGAATTGGCTAACATCCCGATGGTTCGCGAAGCCGAGACCTCGTTTACGATTAGTCTTGATACGCCGGCGAAAATGGGAGCGGCGGCAAAAATCAATGCGAACCTTCCAATCCTGAAGCTCAAACTTGGAGGCGACGACCTGGACATTGCGCGTGTCGAAGCCGTGCGTAAAGCCGCGCCCGCGGTCCGACTTCTTATCGACGCCAATGAATCATGGTCGCCTGAGCATTATGAGAAAATTATTCCTGCTCTAAAACAAAAAGGCGTTGAACTTATCGAGCAACCTTTCCCAGCCAGTGCCGATGAGGTTCTCGAGACTCTCGATCATCCGGTTCCAGTCTGCGCCGATGAAAGTTGCCATACGACGGTCGATCTTTCCCGGCTGACCAATCGCTACGAAGCTATCAACGTGAAGCTCGATAAGACGGGCGGACTAACCGAAGCGTTGCGTTTGTGCGAGCTGGCACCTCAAAGCGGATTCGAAGTGCTCATTGGTTGCATGGTTTGCACGTCGCTGGGGATCGCGCCGGCCCGACTTTTGGCGCCAACGGCGCAGTGGCTGGATCTTGACGGGCCATTGCTTCTCGCTCGCGATCGTGAGCATCCAGTGCCATACGCGAATGGAAAAATCGGGATTCCGCAAGAGGACTTGTGGGGATAGTCACCAGTCTGGACCGCTTCACTTTGTGAATGTCCTGCGAAACTGCAGCTTCGCTGGACTTTTGTATATGTTTCTGAATCGACCTTTAGCGACAGTTGCGCTGGCCCCGGGACCACCAGGGGTTCTAAGCGTTACGGTGTAAGGAACGTCTTTCCCGTGTAAGGGTCTCTTACCTCGGTTCCGGGTGGAAAGCTCCGAACGTCGATGTAACCACTGTCTGGCGAAAAGGGACTGGTAACCAAGCCTTGTTTTCCCGGCACGGGAATTCCGTAAGGCAAGTCGCCCTTTTGATTCTTCCTGGTAGCCGTCGCCTTTGCCACGCGGACGTTGCTCTGATTCGGAGGCTTGGAAACGGGAGTCGGACTCGGTGCCATCTGACTATTTGAAGCATCTGAAGCATCACTTGGCGGAGTCTGATTACTTTGCTTACGACTGCTGCTCCGGCGCGGTTGCGGCGGTCGCGGCTTGGGGGTGGGACGCGCAAACGAGTTGCGTATCGATTTGAAAAAGTCCTCAAAGGGTCCCCCTTTCGCTGCCTCAGGAACACTAAACAGCGAAAACGTCGACAGACAGATAAGAATTATTCGAAGCGGTGATCTCACAACGCGCAAGGATACGCCGGGATTCGTGAAAAATGCCAGTCCTTCGTTCAAAGCGCCACAATTCGTTGAACGCCCGATTCAAGCCCAATGCGCTGGAGTGAGATGAAAATCACAAATGATCGGCGGTCGGCTACTCGGGCGGCTATCGTGCTAGTCGCTCCATGTTCTGCCTTCTAATGGATGCCCGAGCCGCGGTGAGCCACCGAATCCCGGCCGAACTGGATGTAATAGGGATCAAAATACCAGCCAGTAGCCGGTGCTGGCTGTTTCAGGACAGCATAGCCGCTGGCATCGTACAAAAGTGAGTTCCCGGGGTTGCGCGAAACACTGAAGTAGTCGCCGAGTCGAATTTGCGAGGCGACTGGCGATGCGGTGCTTAGCTCAGGATACCATACGATAAAATCGCCTAGTATTCCCACTGCGTGACTCATATAGTTTGTGTTGGCCGCGCCCCAGGCGAGCGCGATCCCGACTTCCCCATTTCCGTTCGTCGCGAGATAGGGATCCACAAACGCGTAGGAATCGTTCCAAATCTGCCATTGCGCGATCTTGCTGAAATTCGACGTGTTGATTTCGACGACTTCCACGTGTGCGTTTTTAAAATTCGTATTGCTTGAGGCGTTCCAGGCGAACCAAACCTCAGCGTTCGTGCGGCGCGTCGCGCCTGTTATCGCATTGCCGGGCCAACCGAACGAGAAATTGTCCACCCCATCGGGCGCGGGCAGAGTGATCGTACTATTAGGCCAGCTATCGATATCGATATCGCGCGAGGAATATTGGTTCGAACCTTCGGCCATTGAAAAGACCCGGATCTGATTGTTCTTCGGGCTTCCCGCCCAGAAAAGTGTATCGCCAGGATTTTGAGAGATATGCGAGCCGTAAGCCGTCGAGCCATCGGTCTTCGTTCCGTCGGACGGAGAGGTATAGCCCATGTTGATCGTCTGGCTGTCGCGAATTTCATTCAATGGGATGCGGACCACGAGCAGACCCTGACTGACCGCGTCGGCGCTGAAATAGAGGAAATTATCGCCGACAGAGAGATCGGGGTAGTCCATCGTCGTGTTACTGAGATTGAAAGTCGCCGACGCGAGGTCCCAATAAGTCCAACCGGTGGAACCGGCGCCATTGATGACATCCTGCGTACTGGCGGATGCGATCCGCACTTTGTTAATGCCGGTCAGGCATCCTCCGGTGCCGGTGCCGCAAAATTGCATGAGCCACACAAAGCGGTCGATGCTTGGCGCATAGCGGATAATCTGATCGCAACACAAACCGTTATCGAGGAGGTTGCCGGCAGAGTCCTTAGTCGGGCCCGAAGGAAAAATCGTCGTCGGATCGATCTCTGTGTAGCTCGTGCCGCCGTTCGTCGAAAGCATCACCCGCGTGTTATAGGAAAGCATGATCACATTGCCGTTACGCGCGGCGTTTGGATCCGGAGGAGTACCAACATTAGCACTTGTTCCCTGTGGATTAAATTGGGTGACAACAACGGGATCGCCTGCGCCACCTGCTGGTTTTTGCTTTTGGATTTGTTCCAGCTTTGATCCTCCAACCGAGGGCGCGAGCGTTCCGCGCTGCGGTCCGGTTGGCACAACCCGTGGACGGTCCTCGTTGAAACCTTCTTTACGCACCTGAAACGGCGGATATTTGCCGCGTGGACGTTGCGGCTCCGCAGTTGCCGTATTCAAGGTCGCAGAAGTTCCTTCGCCTTGTTGCGGATTCTGGCGCCCGCAGCAATGGCAGCGGAAGAGCCAGTAAAGTACGCCTAAAAGGAACACCGCCACCACGAGCACGACAAAGACCAACACAGCTTTCAAAAAACTAGTCATCGTAACACCTCATCTTTTATGCGCTCCCAAACAGCTGCGCGCTCACGGGACTCATCAGCCGATTCTCCATCAGCGCGGCCCAAAATGAGAAAACGAAAGCGCGAAGCTGGCCACCCCTCGCTCTGTTAGCCAACGATCTTATGTCGGACCTTCCCGGTGTGACAATTCAAATCTGCATGAAACCATGGTCGTTCGTTAGGAAAAGATCGAAATTAATTGTCGTCTAGGCATCGGAGTGCCTGGCGAACTTATTTTGCCGCGCCGGAGGCGATCAGTTTCTGAATGCGCGGGTCGTCACGCAGCGGGCCAAACATTGGATCCAGGCGGAGCAACGCGGGAGTAAGCGGAGGGTTAGCGGCCAGAGGCGCTTCGTATGGAATCGAAAGCAGCTTTTCCAGGGTGGAAATAGAACGGTCTCGCAGCTGCGGGATACGGGCTGTTACCCGGGCAAGAATTTCAAGCGGCCTGGGACCGGTCAGGGCGTCTTTAGCAATCGGAAACTGAGTGATCGCTTGCTCAGCCAGAGCCACCGCCGCGTCATTGTTGCCAAGACCCATATTTGTAAGTGCGAGGTCTCCCATGAGAATGAGATTTTCAGGTTGTTCCTTGAGAAACGGTTCCAGCTCGCTCTTTGCCTGAGTCCAACTTTCGCGTGCTGCTGCATGGTCGCCAGCGACCTCCTGCGCCCAACCTAACCAAAAACGCAGTTCGCCGACATAGAAACCCAGTGTCGGGTCAGGCTTGGCTAGGATTTCCTTCAACTGGGTAATCACCGCCTCAGGACGGGCCTCCAGGATTGCCTGGTAAACTTGTGTCTCTAATGCGTTGACGTATCCGACCCCCAGTCGAAGGGGAGCAAGGAGTGTTGACGCACGGGAAAGATCGCCCTCGGCTTGTGCTATTCGCGCCTTTAACACAAGAGTGTCTATATCGTCTGGTGTTATATTGAGAATCTGATCAAGCTTGCTCAGCGCTTCTGGAAATCGACGAAGACAGACGTAAGTACGCGCGTGTTGTGAGAGCAGATTCACATTGCGTGGATCCACCTTCTCGGCCTCTTCAAAGTACGCCTCACTCTTGTCCCAGTTTCCTCGCCTGCGCTCGACGTAGGCCAGACTCTGGAGAACCCGGCTGCTGTGGGGTAGGACGCGCTCTGCCTGCTCAAGATATTTCGAGGCGGTGTCATAATCCTTCAAACAGGCGTAGTAATAGTAGCCCTTTGCCAGGATAGCCTCCCCAAGATTGGGCTGTAACTTAAGAGCTGTTTCCGCCGCGTCACGTGCCTCTTCACGGAGAGCGACAGTTGGTTGAAGACTCTGTGTTAGATAGCCACTCGCATCAACGTAAGAAAGAAGTGCCCAGGCTAGAGCAAAGCTAGGATCCAACTGCACTGCTTCTTTGACGTATTTCTGCGCTCCCAGCGAATTCTCCGGTGTAAATGCAGTCTTTAGCGTGTAGGCCAGGCCACGCAGGTAGGCATCGTAGGCCTGAGGATTATTCGTAGGTTTGGCGTCGATAACTTGCCGTTCGTTGCCCGTTAGTTTTGCTCGTAATTGGTCGGCGATCGCCTTGGCCACTTCGCTTTCAACTGAAAAGAGGTCAGTCACTTTGCGATCGATGGTATCGGCCCAAAGATGAGAATCAGTTGCCGCCTTGATTAACTGCACGTTCACGCGTACGGCGTCGCCGCTCTTTTGCACGCTTCCTTCCAAAACATGCGCAACACCGAGTTCCTTTGCTATCTCAGGCAGGTTTTCCGGGGCGCTCTTGTAATGCTGTGTCGACGTGCGCGAGATCACCTTCAGATCACCGATCTTGGACAAGCGCGTGAGAATTTCGTCCTGTATTCCTTCGGCAAAATACGCGTTCTCCTTATCGCTGCTGAGGTTTTCGAAAGGCAACACCGCAATGGACCGTTCGATTGGAGCAAAAGGCTTCGTTCGCTGATACAACCAGATTGCAAGCGCAGCGATTGCGATCATCGCTGCCGCGGCAGCGAGCACAACTCGCCTGCGTCGTGAGCGCGCTTTAGGATTGAAGCGTTCGTAACATCCGTGGACAGCAGAAAGTAGCTCGCGTGTCGTTTGTGGCCTGTTCTTCGGATCCGGCGCCAGCATCGACTTCAGGAGAGCGACAACTTGCGCTGGCAGATGGAGGCTCTTTAGTTGTTCCAAAGGTAACTCATCGTTTTGTCGCGCCCGGATTTGTTCCATGGTGCGTCCGCCAAAAGGTGTACGACCAGTAAGCAGATACCAAAGAGTCACACCTAAGGAGTAGATGTCTGAACGCGTATCAACCGGTGACTGGCCAGCGCCGGCGAATTGCTCGGGGCTTGCAAAAGCCGGTGTGCCGATGAATCCGGCCTGGGTTTGCTCGATGCCAGGCTCCGCTTGAGGTCCCATCACTTTGGCTACTCCATAATCGATCAGCTTTACCGTCAGCGCACCGCTCGCATCTGATTCCACCATGATGTTTGATGGCTTGATATCGCGATGCACCACCCCGCATGCTTCCGCTGCAGCGAGGGCGCGCGAGGCTTGTTCAATTACTTCCAAAGCCATGGCAAGCGGCATTGGTCCATCACGGCGGACACGGGCTTCCAGTGTTTCGCCTTTGACCAGTTCCATGGCATAGAAACATTCGCCATCTTGCTCTCCGTAATAAGTGACCCGCGCAATGTTTGGATGATGAATGTTCGCGGCCGCGCGCGCTTCACGGAGAAAACGCGATCGCGCGCCGGGATTGCGCGCAACGCTTCGGTCGATCACCTTGAGGGCCACTTCCGAGTTCAGCACTGTATCGCGAGCGCGGTAAGTTATGGCCATTGCTCCTGCGCCGAGCTCGACCGGAAAACCATCAGCGCCTGCTTCCACTTCGAAGTGGGCGTATTTCAATGGTCCCGGTGTCAGCCGGCCTCGCTCCGCTGGTCGTTCCATTTCTTCGCCGTCCGCGAGAAAACCAAGGCCGACGAGACAACGCAGACATTCGCCTTTGGGACCAACTTGAGTGAGCGGTCGCCCACATGTCGCGCACGTCTCAGCAGCTTCAGGCCCTACCTTCACATTTGAGAGCAATGCTTTTGTCGTCCGCGCGCAAAGTCAAATCACGCCACCAGTATTTGATACAGGTGTTGAAGTTCCCCGTCGACATCTGCGGGATTGGAAACGGTACTGGCCACTTCCATTCTCAACGACTCGCGATAGCGCTGGCGCAGACGCGAAAGCCACGTGCGCAGCGTGGCGATTGGCACACCGAGTCGAACTGCGGCTTCTTCCTGATTCAGCGGTCTGACGCTACCGCCGGCGACAAACGGTCTTAGTTCTTCAAGCCATTC